>JAFMDF010000335.1 GCA_017857395.1 Bacteroidota bacterium
CAAAATTTCAAAGAACTAAAAAACGTGTATATCCTACTTGTGTGGTTACGGTAGAGTCTTCAAAAGGAAGAAAATTAGTATAAACATATCAATATCCTTTGATTTTTGGCGTGTTTCCAAAGAATTTATTCATATTTTCATAATGCAATTATTTCTTTCACCAAAAGTGACGAAGAACCGGTAAATGGCACTGTTCTTTACACGATAAATGGCACTCTAAAAATTGGATTTGAAATATAAAGAGAGGTTACACAAAACGTCCGTTATTCTTAAATCTTCCCTGACTCTCAAAAAGCGTTTGTCACTTTCGGAATTAAATGGGTTCTTCGTCACTTTTGGTGATAGAAAATAATCATATTCAAATTTAATTTCACCTAATAGAAATATAAGCCTGAAAACCAATAGATTATCTAAGAATAGGTCGGATTAGAAAATATCGCTAAAAGTGTACCACTACCTTTTTCACCAAAAGTGACGAAGAACCCATTTACCATGTAAAGTGACACCTTTATCATTTTGGTCCGATTTGTAATTTTTTCGGAATTCGCCTATATTGAAACCTTTTTTTGCCCAGACGGTTTCAAAGTGGCCAGAAATCCGACTTTTCCTTTTCTCCCTACCCTACTGTATTTCAAGCCTTTATCATTTTGGAGCCATTTGTAATTTTTTCAAAATTCGCCCATATTGAAACCTTTTACTGAAAAAGGTTTCAAAAACAAAATATGCAGGATTGGGATTTATACGACGAACACGGCAACCGTAAATATTTAATTGCCATCGAGCGCAAGGCATTCTTTGAAAGTATAGCCCCTGCCCTACCCTATGCGGCAGGGCGAACGAAACGTACCTTTGCCCTGATGCTTTAAAATTAGAGCTATCCACCCTGAATGATGAAGTCTAAGTGAACCGAGCTAAAAAACATGTTGGACAATATTCAGCAAGAACTGATTTCTAAAGATGAACTACTACCTTTCTTAGCGGAATGTGGGGTTTCAATTGGTAATAATTTGAGTGCTGGGTGCTTTTTGTTTTTTTGAATTATTTGTTGATGAGATAAGAACATAAACTATATTATTGACCTATCATAATGGATGCTCCCAATAGTAAGGTTCTGGATAGGCTTTCCTAACTTCTTTTTGGGCTGCTAGATATATAGGTGAAACCGGTTTATTCCGATATGAATGGCATGGTTTCACCGATATATCTACCGTCCCTAAATTTTAGGAGTATCAGAATCGGCTTTTTTGCCAAACAAAAAGTCATTATTAAAATGTATTACGGCTCTAACATAATCCACCTTACCTCAAACCAACCCCGCCTTTCAATTTCCCTCATACCCCCCTAATCTATCATAATTTTCTCCAAAAATAACGCCAGCTCAGGATCCAAGGAGCAATCGGCAAATTGATGAGTCGTCGAAGAACAACTATTCTTAAGCTTACCACTCCTCCCCTATCCAAATCCTATTGAGTCCATTCCCCCTTTTTCCCAGAACAAAGCTATAGCCAAGCAAAAATATCTGAAAGGGTCGATTGCATCTAAAGTAAACCCTGCGGGTGAATTTTTTTTGGGACAAGCCACAAATAAAATTCCCTTTCCCCTTGCATATATTTTCACTTGGCTATGGACGCAGTTCTGTAAAAAGGGAGATAACCTCAATTAAGAATTTGGCAAGGCGAAAAGTAGCAAGCCAAAAGACAGCATCCTCCGCTCCTGAATAGGGAGAATTTTTCCTTATTATGAAAATGGCTTTTAAAAACATTCAACTATGAGTAGTACAACAATCAATCAAGTAGTAACATCCGCAGAAAACGCAGCATCAGACAGTTTAAACCGATATTTAGACGAAATGTGTGAAGTTGCGGAGGAAAAAGAAAATTATGAATTAATAATGTTAGAAAAGACCTTTAATGTCTTTGTGAATTATACGCTTTACGATTTTGAACCCTTTAACCGAAAAAATAGACCCCAAGGAGCAGGTTGTATTATGGAGTTGATTAAAAAGAAAAAGTTTAAGCAAAATCAATGGCGAATAGTGGTAAGACCTAATGCCACTAGCGAAATGATACAAGCTGCTTTGAATATGATTGTATTACCATTTTAACAATTTTGGACATTGAGGAACGTCTTGTCAAAAGACAGGCAGGGCGTTCCATACTTACAAAAAAGCTTTTATTCTAAAAATAAGACTATGAGAATTATTAACGCAACCAACAAGGTATTAGCGGGCTATGGGCTAATGGCAACAGAGCAGCATATAAAAAGAGCCTATTGGAGATATTGTAAAAGAAGGGGCGGTTTTGATATAGGCTTAGACCATCAATCTTACATCCTAGCGGAATATCTACAATTAAACCGAATTGCAAAAAGGCTTAAACCTAAAACTAATGAACCATCAATCTAAATGCTGTCAGACAGCCTTGATAGACTTATCGCTCAATGGCAAAGGAAGTTGTACCCAATGTGGGTTAGAAAGTACGCCAATGATTGATTTAAGAAACCCTCTGGAGTTCAATCCATTTTTTATTATGCTTTTTATTCTACTCTTTCGAGTCAGATATAACAATATTTTTTCAATCATTTATTTAATACATTTTTAAACCTGTGTATCTAAAAATAGACGGATACACGCAAACACTTTTATTATGTCAAACAGATTAATGCCAATTTCAGACCCTGCAAAATTCATCGGTAAAGAAGGGGAGATTATTACCCCTCGCTACATTGTAGGAGAGCCTAGAGATTACCGCTTAAATTTAGGTAATGGGGTTTTAACCCTTGGTGGCGGTAAGCAAGTAACTGAGCCAAAAGCATCTTTTAAAGTGTTGCCTATCGCAACCAGATGTATTGAGGGCGCACTATTTGGACAACCTGCCAAAAAATGGTTTGAGGTCTATTTTATCAACGAAGCGGGGCATATTTGCCAATTTATGTTTCATGGCTTTTCAGTTGATAATTTAAACCGTGCATCCAAGGAACTCCGTTATGACGAAACCAAATTATGTGAGGTAGTTTGGACGGTTAGATTAGTTGAAAAGACGAATCAAGCACAGAAAAGCACCTACTACATGGCAGAGTTTTCTTTTGAAGAAGTGAAAGCGGAGGATTTACCTACTTTGAAGGCATTGCAAAACAATATCAAAGAGGAATACCAGCAAATTTACCGACAGGCAACCAAAGGTGCAAAAACTCTTTATTCTGAAAATTGGTGCATTGAAAACGCTTCCACCTCAGCATTAGCTGAAAGTGTAGCAGTTGAAGAAGCTTTGGAATTGGAAACGGTGCCAGCCATAAAAGCAACTCCAAAAGCAAAGGCAAAAACGGCTAAGAAAGAAGAAGTCGTAGCCGCTTAATTATTAATTCACAGCAGGGAGGAATTTATTTCTTCCCTGCTAAATCTACCCAAAGCAGTAATTAAAATCTAAATATATTATGCTGAATCCAACACAACTATTAAACAACTTAGCCCAATTCACAGGCATTTAAACATCCGCTATTTTCTAAATTTAGATATACCGATGGAGTTCGTTATCTAGCCATTAATGCAGAATGTTATTGGCTGCTAGAATTTATCTTTAGCCACCAAATAGATGCGAGTATTAAGGATGTTCCTTTTCAAGTTTGGACGATTACTAAAGATGGAAGTAAAGCAACCATTGCCGTAGGCGATGGAAATGATAATCTAGTAAAGACCTTTACCTTAAAATATACTTCTTTTCCTTTGAAAAGCTATACACTTTGGTTTATAGAAGGAGTTTTGTTGTTAAAATCGGAATATTGATTTCTTAATCCAAAGCAGAGGAGCTTGTCTCTCCTCTGCTAAAATTACAAAACCATAAATCAATGAGCCAATATATTGAATCAACGATGGTTTGGAGAGGGATTAATATTACCGTTAGGTATAATTCCGACTACTTTAAATCCACTCATAAAACTAGTAACTTTCGGTTAGCCCATCTTGAAGTAGTAACCGAAAATAAAGCTCCACTACCTTTTACAGCATCTGGTTATCGGTCTCATTTTACAGACGCTTCCGAAATTGGACAATATGATACGCCTGTAGATTTTGTAAAGGTGTGGCTAGAAGCGACGGCAAAAAGTAAGCAATGGAAAAAACAATGTAACAGGAATAATCAACTGACCTTATTCTAACAGTATTCTGATATATTTTATGAATTCAACCGCTGCGCATTTTTTTCGCTGCCCAAAAAGTTTTGTTGAAAATAATACCAAAACTTTTTGGGCAGCGAAAAAAATGACCCCACCCCACTATCCTTCAAATAAGATATCCATTATCAATTGATTATCTACCAAACCTTGGCTATGTTTATTTTCCAACAAACCAAAAGTGGTAATCATCGTTAGGAAAATTTGTTTTTTTGTTTTGGTGACTTCGCTAAAAATACTGACTTTCTTGCGGAGTTGTTCGGCATAAGATTTGGAAATGCTAAATTCTTTTTGATAAAACTTCATTTCGCAAATATTGATAACTTGGTCGTTTCTATCAATCAATAAATCAAGCTGAATGCCTGGTAAATATTTGTCTCCTTGAAAAACAAAGCCAGAATGCTCTGAGTAAATACCTCCAATTCGCAAGGCATTTTTGATTTGTTGAATATGTTTTAAACACACACTTTCAAAGGCATAACCACTCCAACTTTTAAAAACCGCACTTTGACTTAATGACTGCCATGCCCCTGTGACATTTCTTTGGTTTTTTTCTATAAATTGCAAATAGAACAAAGAGTACTCATCGGTTAAGCGGTAGAGCATGGTTTTTCGTTTTTTACTGAAAGGAAAGTAACTACTCACAAATCCTGAGTGTATCAAAGCATTTAGTGTTTTTGTAAAACCCCCACCATCAGATAATTTTGATTGTTTAATAATTTCAGCCCTAGTCAATCCCTTCCTTTTGGTTGCTAAAGCACGAACAATCGAAATATGATTTTCAGAATTTTTGAATAAAGCAGCATATAAATTATTAAACTCATCAAACAACAAGCCTTCTTCCGAAAAACAGATGTCATCAATATTTTGAATGGCACTTTTTCCATTTTCCAGTTCTTTTAAATAATGTGGAATCCCTCCCATTATCATGTAAATTAATAAAGTATGATAATGATTGAGTTTCAATTGTTTGCTTTTTAAAAAGGCTTCAGTTTCGGCTAAATCGAATGGTTTTAAATAAATTCTTCGGGTAATTCTATTGTGTAAGCCACCTTTGTCCTTGACAATTTTTTGAATCATCCAAGAAGCAGCCGAACCACAGATTATAATAAGCATATTATTTTTGGAAGCCCAATTATTCCAAAAAAAACCAAAAGCCTTCAAAAAACCCGAACGATGTGTGGCTAACCATGGTAATTCATCAAAGAAGATAATACGCTTTTTATCCGTTTTCTCTTCCTCTAAAACCGTTATTAGTTGCAAAAAGGCAGCTAACCAAGTTTTCGGTTTAGTTAGCTTAGTATCTAATTTTGAATACCGTTGTATATGAAATAAAAAGGTGGTTAATTGCTCTTTCAAAGTAGCGTTTTGTACGCCTGTAAATTCTAAATTGATTTGCTCCTCAAATACAGAACGTACTAAAAAAGTTTTTCCAACTCTTCGCCGTCCAAAAACAGCCACCATTTCCGATTCATTTGACTGATAAGCTTTCTTTAAAGTTTCTTGTTCCTTGGTTCGACCAATTAGTATATTTTTCATGATTGTTCCTATTACTCGCTGAATGTGGGTAAAAATACATAGATTCAGCGAGTAATAGAAATATTTTTAGGCAATAGTTACCGTTCTAATCGGATTTTTCTTTGCTAAAAATTTTATTTAGAAATAATCAA
Source organism: Bacteroidota bacterium (assembly GCA_017857395.1). Classification (GTDB taxonomy): domain Bacteria; phylum Bacteroidota; class Bacteroidia; order Chitinophagales; family Saprospiraceae; genus JAFMDF01. Next base: position 5,838 of record JAFMDF010000335.1, read on the forward strand.
AACTTTTTAGTCTATGAAAAAATGATGGCTCACTCCTTATTTTGCCGCACTTCTAAGGCATCCCCTTCTTTTCAATTTCCCTCATGCCCCCCTAACTTGTCATGATTTTTTCTTAAAAATACACGCCAAGTCAGGATCCAAGGGGCGATCGGCAAACAAGCCCTTTCGGGTTGAGTTGTTCGCTGGAGTTCAACCTAGCTATTAGGCTTATTGCTCTTCCCTATTCCAAATCCATTGAGGTTGCTATCTCTCCTTTTTATCAGAACAAAGCTATACTCCAACTGGCAATATCTGCAAGGGTCGCCTACGGACTAAAGTATAATTTTTTTGGCTGGTGCTGCACCTGCCTGTGGCAGGTCAAATAAATTCCCCTTTCCCCTTGCAGATATTCCCACTCCGAGTATGGACGCAGTTCTGTAAAAAGGGAGATAACCTCAATTAAGAATTTGGCAAGGCGAAAAGTAGCAAGCCAAAGGACGCTATCCTCCGCTCCTGAATAGGGAGAATTTTTCCTTATTAATGAAAATGGTTTTTAAAATGCAAAGTTTTTTTAGTGTTTCAGAAGTAGAATTGACCTACAAAAGTAAAGTTAAGGCAAGTGACCGACCACAAATTATTTCTTCTCAAAATGCTTATGATGTGTTGCTGCAACATTGGTCAGACCAAATCGAATTCGTGGAAGAATTCAATTTATTGCTATTAAACCGAGCGAATAGAGTTCTTGGTTTTTATAATGTTAGTAAAGGCGGGCAATCCTCCACTATTGTAGATGCAAAGGTAGTTTTTATAGCTGCATTAAAGATGAAAGCCAGCTATTTGGTGCTATCGCATTCCCATCCTTCTTTGAATATTCAGCCTAGTTTACAAGATATTGAACTAACTAAAAAGCTAGTTGAAGGGGCAAAATTACTAGACCTAAAAGTTATTGACCATTTGATAGTCACTCCCTATTCGTACTACAGTTTTGCGGACGAGGGGAAGCTATAACATATTAAGGGGGTAGGTAAATATCATTTATAAATGAAAAGCCTATCCCCTACCCTATTCTTTTCAAACTATTTAATCATATTTAAAATTCATTAAAATGAACGACACGACCGTTGAATCTAATACTATTGTAGAAAACAAAAATGCTAAATCTCAGAAGAAGGAAAAAAGAGACCTTTATAGAGAAGTGACGGATAAAATTATAGCATTACTAGAAAAAGGGATAGCCCCTTGGCGACAAACTTGGAGTAGTTACGGATTAGCCCGTAATTATGCCACTAAACACCAATACACAGGTATCAATAAAATATTGATGAATAACACGATTTACCCAATTCCCTATTTTATAAGTTTCAAGCAAGTAAAGGCTCAAAATGGGACTATTAAAAAAGGCGCAAAAGCCGAGCAAGTCTATTATTTTAATGTGTTTTTTAAGGATAGCGACGGGAAAACGATTGATGAAGAAACTGCCAAGCAATTAAAAGCGGTAGGAAAGGAGGTGAAAAAACTAAGTGTATTGCGTTACTTCAATGTTTTTAATGTGGCAAGTATAGAAGGTATTGAATTTGATATTCCCGAAGTGGAGTTAAAGGAAAATGAACGAATTGAAAAATGTGAAAGCATTTTAACCGATATGTCCAATCGTCCAGAAATTAGATTGATGAATGCCAATGAAGCTTATTATAATGCTATCGAGGATTATATCAACATGCCAGCTATTAAACAGTTTGATAGCCCCGAAGAGTATTACTTGACGCTATTCCATGAGATGGTGCATTCGACGGGGCATAAAAGTCGTTTGAGTCGGAAAGGAATTATTGAGCCTAATAAATTTGGTTCAGTTCCCTATTCCGAAGAGGAAATTATAGCCGAAATGGGGGCAGCGTTTTTAAGTACAGAAGTTGGGATTAATTATGATGCAGTTGTAGAAAATAATGCTGCTTATTTACAAGGTTGGTTAACCAAGTTAAAGAAAGATAAACGATTTATTTTTAAAGTATCCGCACAAGCGCAACAAGCTACTCGGTATATTTTAGGGAATGATTTTTAAAAACTGTCCTTTTATCGCTCCCTGTTTTGCTTTGAGTAAAACAGAGAGTCTTTAGGGTGTATATTGTTAATTATTGCAGCGAGTTTGGCAATGACTTCCTAGCGAATTAAGGAAGTCATTGCCAAACGGTTTTAAGCATTCATTTTTGCATCGAGCGAAAATTGAATGCTTTTATATTATTGCTTGCTAATTTATTTATTCGAATCGTACATTTTGCAGCAATTACATTTTGCAGTTTTGCAGTAAGAATGTTTTTTGTTAATTCATCTAGACTTTAGAGTTGTGGTAATCGTTTAGCTTATCCATTCTTTTCGGCCTTATCTGCCAATTCTTGTAGGTATCTAATTGTCTTAGACCGTTTCAAAATAGGAAATTGAAAATCATGGGCTTCCATTAGTATTCGTTTTCTTTCTTCTTTGGTACAATCCCATTGAAGGAGCATAGAATCCAAAAATTGTAAGTTATTTAAGATTACTAAATCCAGTACTTTGGCATAATCCCTCATATTCTTAACGGCAGGTTTATCGGGATTTAGTAATTTCCATTGTTTGGCAGTTGTGCCAAAAACGATTTGATTGAGCATATCTGCCTCGGATGCTAAGGGTAATCTTCCTTTATAAGGCTGAGGTTGGGCTAATAGGCGTTCATCCACTTGACTGAAAAGTGCAGAGACAAGGAGGGAATAGTTACCTGCGGTTAAATGCCGCTTTATATCATAGGGGTCTCCTAGTAATGCGGCTCTTTGGCTTTTTAACGTTTGAAACTCTTCCAATAAATTTATATAAAACTTAGCATTAATATAGTTAGCAAAGTTTAAAGCAATTGTTGAGTGGGCATAAGTACCTCCATATTTGCCTCTTTGAACAATGAATCCTTTAGCATTTGTATAAGCCATCCATTTAGTTGGGGAACTAGAATTTTTTACAAATACTTCGGATAAGTAATTGGGGTAACCTTTAAACCCGCTAGATATAGCGGTTTTAAAATCTGGATTGTATTTCAATTCCCATTCGTATAAGAATTCTATTTCTCGTTTTGTATTCATCCAACTACGGATTGGTAAATCGGGACGGGCTGCATTTTTATATCTTGCTAAATCGGTAATACATATATAGTCTGTTTCTTCAGATCTTATTACTTTAACTTTAGTATTAAAAACGGTAATTTCTGTTTTTTTACTCATAGATAATATTTACGACTTTATCTTTAATCTCCAATATATTTAAACCCACTATGGGTAGCGGATTTAAATTAGATAGTTTCTATCTGGGTGTAAATCTAATAAAACTAATAATAAGCCTCTACCCTACTCTTTCTTTTTATCGGAACGGCAAAGTAGAAAACCCCTATCGTCTTCAGCGTAGGGGATGAATACGCAGGTTAGCCTTGATTAGAAATATATTCTAAGATTGGGTCAGTAGTGCAGCCGAAATAACCATCAGACCAAAAGGTTTTTTCCTTCCAGAAATGTTTTTTCAAGAAATCAGGAAATAGTTTCCATATTCGATTAGTGGATATTGATTTCAGTCTATTCACAATTTGCAAAGGGGATAATTTAGGAACGGAATCAACAAGTATGTGAATATGATTTTTGTCAGTTTCTAAAACATCAATGCTAAAATCAGATTGATTAGATACGTTTTTAATAATATTTTCATAGCAAGGTCAATATCATTTTCTAGTAAAAATTTACGATACTTTACGACAAAAATAATATGATATTTGATACTGAATTTACTATGATTTTTCGAGGTATAATCCATTAAAATATTGT
>JAFMDF010000336.1 GCA_017857395.1 Bacteroidota bacterium
TTTTTGGGAGAATCTCTTTTTATTCTCAACTGGTTAGATAAACTTGTCGAATTATTTGATTTAAAAGAAGCAAGCTGTCGAAAAACTTATCAACGTTTAAAGGAAAAATTAAGTCATAAATTAGCAGAAACCACTGTTAATAAAAACGCAAAAGAACAGTTATTAAAAGCCTTTTTAGCCGTAGGAAAAGAAAATGGCTTAACACATCTCATTGCTATTTTGAAGGAAGATATTATCATTTATAGTGATGGTGGTGGTAAAATTGCTGCGGCTAAAATACCATTGGTTGGTAAAGTAATCTGTACTAAATTTTTGGCAGGTTTGTTTAAGAAATTCGGTCATCAATTAACGGCTACTTATACTATTGTAAACGGCGCACCAGCTTTACAATTAATAACCGCCGAAGGGAAGTTAGATACCATTATCTATTTTGGGTTGGAAGCAGGACAAATTGAGGCCATTTATATGATTCGGAATCCAGATAAGTTAGAGATATGAGGAAAAATCCGTTGGGAATAATAATCCGTTGGGCAAAAACACACCCAACGGATTATTATTCCCAACGGATTTTTTAATTTTAAAAGTTTCCAGAATCAAAACTCTCCCTTCCCAAATTCACTTTCCGTCAATTTCAATTTTTTAGCCACTTGATTCAATTGATAACTCACCGTTAATTGCAAAATATCCACTTCATAGACATAATTGGTGGTGGTAAAAAAATTATCTCTAACTGTAGTAATTCGTTGTTCATTAGAATTTAACAAACCTAAATCTATATTCCGCCAAAGCAATCCGAGTGTCAATCTTTTATCTAAAAATGATTTTTTAAGGCTTAAAGAGGGATTATAAAATCTGGAATCTTCTCCTTGTGCCGTTATTCTTTCAGATAAATAATTGAGCGCTAATTGTAGACTAAAAGTAGGGCTCAGATTTACCGTCGAATTCGCATTGATAGAATAAACAGTATTGGAAGTATTGATACCATCTCCAAACAAACTGCCTTCAATACCATAACTATAAATATTACCACCGAAATAAATCCGCCACCCATCGGTCGGATAAACAGTTGTCCCTAATTCTATGCCTAATACATTCGCTTGTCCAACATTCGTATAAATTCTATTTAAAATGGTATCATTAAAAATTGTATTGACTCGATTGATGACATTTTCAATTTTCCGAAAATATACATTTCCAAAAACAGAATTATCTCCCCAATTTTTTACCAACCCCAACTCTACCACATCAACATATTCAGGCAATAGTTCCGCATCCCCTTGTTCTAAAGTTTCAGAATGTTCTCGTTCTGGAAAGGGCGTCATTTTAAAAGTGGTCGTTCGTTGAATCCGACGACTATAGCCCACTTTCGCTAATAGATCATTACCTAAATCATAACTCACATTAAGCGAAGGAAATAAATTGAGTTTATCCAATAAATAAGTGGCATCGGGTCTAGCGATAGTTACTTTTCTATCAAAATGTTCCAATCTCAATCCACCACTGTATTGCCAATTCCCAGATTGTCCGCTAACTTGACTATAAACAGAATGAATTTTTCTAGTTAATTCGATGCTATTGGTAAATAAAGGATTTTCGACCCAAGTATTATTGACCAAATCTCTATCAAAATAATCAAAATCACCAGGATGTTTTAGGTAGCGATATTGATACCCATTTTCCCAAGTCAATTCTTTTATCTTTTTACTATAATCGACTTGAAAGCGAATTCCGTCCAAAGGATTATTATTATCATTCAACTGTAGCTGTAAAATTTGACTTGTATTCGGGTACCCCAAACTGACATTATCTGTTGGACCTCCTAATACGGTTCTTTCATATAAACCTGAAAATTTCAATGTCGCATCATTCGCTAGTTTGATGGAATAATCTAATGACCCAATAGCAAAATCCCCTCTTCTAATTCTAAGATTTTCATTAAAGAAAGTTAGTTGATTGATGGGTGTCCCACCAGAAAAAACAGTACCTGTTCTTAAGAAATCGTCATAGTAAGCTGCTGTTCCTAAGAAATCATTCGTTGCAACACTAGTTCGTTGTTGGTTGGTGTATAAAATATCCGCAGTTCGTTCTTTCGTCCGTTTACCAAAATAAAATCCTGCCGTAATTGACTGTTGTTTATTCGGCGTATAAGTCGTAGATAATCGAGCAGAATAATTCTTTATATCCGAACTACGTTCTCCATCAGAGGGAAATTCCGTCAATACGTTATCTACAAAAGTATTGACATACCCTTCTCTCCTACCTGCAATATCGTACCGTCTATAATCCAAGGCGGTAGAAATATCCCATTTTCCTTTTTTAAAATTTAATTGAACATCTGCCCCATATCGAGGGGTATTCTTTTTATTATCATAATTTTCTATACTTGGTAAGCCGCCTAATATATTTGCCGAAAAATAGGTACCATCAGAAATATTTTGTTTGGTAATAATATTGATAATTCCCGCATTTCCGTCTGGGTCATATTTGGCAGAAGGGGCAGTAATAATGGCAATATCTTCAATTGTATTGGCTGATAATTGATTTAAAATTACCGCAGGATCACTTTGCACAGGTTTTCCATTAATCATCACCATAAAACCAGTAGCCCCCCTTACAGAGATTTCTCCAAAAGAATTAATACTTACGGCTGGCAAATTACTCAATACATCCGTAGCCGTTCCGCCTTTTGCATTCTGAAATTGTCCAGCATCATAGACTTGTTTATCCAATTTATGAGCAGAGGTAATTGCTTTGCCCGTTACTTCCACTTCCGAAAGTATCGCCCCATTTACACTTAAGGAAATATCGCCTAAATTAATAGTAGCGCCTCCTTGAAGGGTAGCAGAAGTATATCCTGCATAGCCCAAAAATTGAGCATTTAGGTAAATAGCTGTTCCTTTAGGGTTTTTAATTTGAAACTGTCCTAATGCGTCAGAGACTACCCCTGTTAACATAGTGGAATCTGATAAATTATGCGTCGTAATACTAGCATATTCTATCGCTTCTCCGCTATTTTGGTCAAGAATCCTACCCGTAATCATATAGTCTTGGGCAAGTCCGATTGTCGAAACAAATAATAAAAGAAGGCATTGGATAAGAAAGGAATATTGTATTTTTGGCATTATATTATTCATCAAAAGAGTAAATTTGAAACTGTTATAAAAACAGCGTGTTAGATAACAATTTTAAGTACTTCATAGTTTCCTAACAAGAATGGTAAAAGTACAAAAAGAATTAATATTGAACGCCAAATACTACCTGTTTGTGCGCCTAATCCAATTGCTGGTCAAATAGTTAAGGAAAGGATTTCGATTAAACTTTTTTATGAAGAATTAATTTTTACTTTTGTAACAGAAAGGGAAAGTGATTGAACTAATTATTGTACACCATTCAAATACCTTTTTATAAAAAATCTTTGTTATAACTTTACAATAGGAAACGTGAACCGTATGTCATGGGCCGTAAACCAAACAAAGATTCATCCTTATCATTTTAGATTAACTATAAATATGCCTTTAGATCAGATAGATGTAGATAAAATGAGTCAAACGCCTCAAATTGGGCAAGCAGAAGCAGAAATGAGCTTTATTGATCATTTGGAGGAATTGCGGTGGCATTTGATTCGAGCAATTAGTTCAATTTTGGTCGTTGCCATTACTGTTTTTACTTTTGATAAATGGGTATTTAAAAATATTATTTTAGCCCCAAAAGAGCCTGATTTCCCTTTATATAGGTGGTTAAATTTTGCGCCGCCCGCCTTTCAATTAGAAACGAGAGTGCTTGGTGAGCAATTTATAGTAAGTTTAAAAGTATCTATTATACTAGGAATCATCTTTGCCTTTCCGTTTATTTTATGGGAGATTTGGAGATTTATCAAGCCCGGTTTGTATGATAATGAGCGAAAAGCAGCTAGAGGTATTGTTCTTGTTTGTTCTGCGCTTTTTGCTTTGGGTGTCCTATTTGGTTATTATATAATTTCTCCTTTTGCTATTTCTTTCCTAGCAGGGTATAACGTAGGAGCCGTGAGTGCGCCTACTTTGGACTCTTTTGTGAATTATATGACGATGTTTACTTTACCAACAGGGATGATTTTTGAGTTACCTATTGTTGCTATTTTCCTAAAACGAATTGGTTTAATCGACCAAGAATTCATGCGGACTTATCGAAAACATGCCTTTGTGTCTTTTTTGGTTTTCGCCGCTATTATTACGCCACCAGATGTCGTGACACAGTTTTTGATTGCGGTTCCATTGTATGTTTTATATGAAATTAGTATTCGGGTAGTTGAACGTATAGAGAAACGAGAGGCTAAGGAAGAAGCTAAAGCAGCAGCTCAATAAATCAGTAGCTTGGGCTTCCAGTCCGAGTAACAAAATTCAAGTAAATAGAAGCTACTCGGGCTGGAAGCCCAAGCTACGGGAATCAATCATGTCGAGGATAAATCAATCCGATTTGTCCCCGAATCTCGTCTAATAATTCCATTAAATCCAAGCTAAACTGATGGGGTACTAAATCACTTTCTAGTTTTCCTTCCCGCATACAACGCATCATTTCAGCAGCTTCATATTGATAGCCTAAAACTTGATAGTCAAAGGGAATAAAAGTTGCTGCTAAATTTTCATACCTTAAAATAGTGATGCCTGCTACTCCCTCATGAAATCGAGGTGGAATATGAATGTATCCTTTTTCGCAATAAACATAAGCTTCTATCGGTGTTTGAGCTAATAAAGTGGAATGCAGATTAGCAGTTTGTCCGTCTTCATATTCTAAAAAAACAGCACATTCTTCGTCTACCTTTGTCTGCCCCATTAAAGCAGCAGCAGTAATTTTTTTCGGTTTACCCAATAAAAACAAAGCTAATAAGGCGGGATAAATACCAATATCCAATAAAGAACCGCCTCCTAAATCTCTATCAAATAAGCGGCTATTCGGATTAAAATCCGCTACAAAACCAAAATCCGCTTTAACCGAAATCAATTTTCCCAATTGTCCACTTTCTACAATTTCTTTGGTTTTTAAAATATGCGGCAAACACAAAGTCCATAATGCATCCATTAAAAAAGTGTCTGTCTCTTTAGCTTTAGCAATCATCTGCTTCACTTCTTTGGTATTGATAGCAAAAGGCTTTTCGCAAATCACTGCTTTTTTATGAGTCAAACATAATAGGGTATGTTGGCAGTGAAAAACATGAGGTGTTGCCACGTAGACCGCATCTAATTCGGGGTCGGTTAACATTTCTTCATAATTACCAAAGGCTTTTTCAAAATGATATTCCTTCGCAAACCCTTCTGCTTTTGCTAATGTTCGGGAAGCTACAGCATAGAGATTCGCATCTGTTAAGGTAGCTAAATCTGTTGCAAATTTTCCTGCTATTTTTCCTGCGCCGAGAATGCCCCAATTTATTTTTTTGGTCATATTTTTAATAGGTTTATGAAGTAATGAGTTTATGAGGTTTATGAGGTATTGAGTTTATGAGATTGGCTTCATAAATTCCTTACCTCCATTGCTCATTTTATCAAACTCAATAATAAAACTAAAATAGCAAATAAGATAGCCAAAACAATGTTAATCTTTTTTCTAGTTGTTCGGCTATACTTGATTTCTTTTACTAGATAGCGTTTTTTTCTAGTCGGTTTTTTAATTTTAGCCATTTTTTCTTGCCTCTTTTTAGGTATTTTTCTAGGTCTGTTATTGATGTATCCTTTATTTCGCCTTGCTTCGGGGAAATTATTGGGTCTACGTTTTTTAGTATTTTGACGGTTTAATTTCATGAGCCTTATTTATTCCCAACGGATTCTTATTTAGGTAGGCACTATGGTAAAAGTGTAGATATCTAAAAATAGGATACGACTCAGAAGAGTCGTATGCCTTATATATGCTTCACCGACAGTTTTCACCGTAGAACCATTATTTAAAGCAAGAATATATTTATTGGAACGGAAAAACACCTAGTTTTGTTAGGCTCAAGGATTAACGCTTTAGGAATCAGCATCAATTTGCTAAACCAGCCCGCATACAGTCTGGCGGGTTTAGCAAATCAGCACTTCTACCCTTTACTCTTGTAGCCGCCAAACCCAAGAACCATCGTTCCGTAAATAACCAATTTCTCCACCATTCTCTACTCTAAATAGACCATCGCCAGCATAAGTAATATATTCATAAGCTGGCGGAATAATTAAATTACCTTCCAAATCTGCTAAACCTACAAATTGACTTAATTGCACTTTAGCAAAGCCCTCATCAAAAGAGGTGATTTGGTCGTATTTATTAGAAATTAAATTTAAGCCATTTCGATTAATAATCCCCCATTTTCCACCTTTTCTTACTGCTGCAATTCCATGTTGGTACGCTGCCGCTTTTTCAAAATAACCATCCCGCCAACTAGCATCTGCTGCGATATAATAATAATCATAATTTTCACGAACCAAGCCTCTCCCATCTTTAAACCCCATGAGGCGATTAATCCCTGGTTCAATAATTTCCTTCCCAAACAAGTCAATCAATCCACCTTTCTTTAAGCCTTCATAAACGACCGCTTTTCCATCTTCAAAGTCAAGGCACTTCGAATAAGTCAAAGGAATAATTTCTCTGCCTGCTAAATCTATAAAACCACAGCGATTGTCTCTTTGTACCATTGCTCTGCCTTCTGAAAAAGAAGCTGCTTTAGAATAATTGCCTTCAATAACCAATTGCCCATTTTTATCAATAAAACCATAACCATTTTTATGTCGCACCAAAGCTCGACCTTCTTTAAAAGGATGAATTTTACGGTAATTTTGGGTAGTAATTAAATTACCCGTTTGGTCAATTACACCATAACGAGTTATCTTATTTCCATATCGGACAATCGCCAAACCAGTTTCATCAAAAGGGGCAATCCGACTAAATTTTGGTTTTAGGATATAATTTCCTTTTTCATCAATTAAACCGTATTTTCCATCCTTTACCACTCTAGCAACACCGTTTTTAAAATCAAAAGCTTGACTAAAATCATAAGGAATAATCGTCGAACCATCCCGCGCAATATACCCTACGCTACCATCTTTTTTCACCCACGCTTTCTCTTGCTTAAAATTGCCAATAGCGCTATAATCGTCATCCAATTGAATTTGTCCATTAGGGTCAATAAATAGCCATTTTCGTTGATACCTCACAGCCGCTAGTCCTTCTGAAAAAGGGGCAATTTTTTGAAATTTTGCAGGAATCACTGCTTCGCCATTTTTAGCGACATAGCCCCAATTATTTCCAATTCTTACGCCTAATCTATTCTCTTGAAAAACGCCTAATTCATCATATTTTAAGTCCACCAATAATTGACCTAAAGTATCCATTAAGCCATATTTTTTGGAATTAACTGCTATTTTTATGATTTGATTATCTGTTCCTGCTAAAAAATTGGCCGCATCGTATTTCAGAGGCAATAAATCATTGCCTAATTGGTCAATCATCCCCCATTTTCCTTTTGATTTCACCAAACAAACATCATTCACAAATTCATGCGCAATTTCATATTTTGGTTGAATAATAGTAAAGGCAGTCGTGTCAATATAGCCCCATTTACAATCTTCACAAGTTAAATAAGCAGATGCTTGAACTTTTTGGTCATGTATCGTAATATCAATCATATCGCTACCAACTAAAAGGCTGTCCAAATAATCGGGCAATAAACCTAAGGATTTATCTTTTGCATTCAGTTTCGCAGAAACTCTGCCTCCAATAGAAATCTTAGCTAAACCATCTTTAAATGCACCAATATATCCATAATCCTTTTTAACAAACTTGCCATTTTTTAACATCAGTCCATGTCTGCCATTATCAAAAACAACCCTAGCAACTAAAGAACCATTTCTAAAATCCTCCGACCGAACATCCCATAACTTTAAATGGGTCACTAATTTACCAACCTTATTATTGACAATCCCATAGAGATAATTGAAGCGATAATTGGTACGATCAAAACGATATTGACCCTGTTTTTCAAGCCCTACTATTGTATAGCCTAAATCCCGTTCAATACGAATGAAGTCATAAGTAGGCGGAATCACCTCTTCTCCATCTGACAATCTTCTCAATCCCCACTTACTTAATTCTCCTACAAAAAACCATTCAAAATTATCTAGTAAATAACTATTACCAAAATCGCCCATCGTCAGCCGCCTTAATTCGCCCTCCGTATCTTTTCCTTCGATTTGAATACGGAAATGTTTTTTAAAGTTAGCGCCTTGCAGAACTTTTCCAGCTTGATCTATATAAAAAAGCGTCCATTTTTCTCCTTTAAAAGCTTTAATATTATCCCCAGAAATTGTAATCCTTGAATATTCAGCAGGAACTAAAATTTGACCATTGGCATCAATTAAACCAAAGAAAGCCCCTTTTTTAACCAATGCTTTTCCTTTGCGAATGGGTGCAATAAAATCATAATCATAATTCAATAGTTGTTGCCCATTTTTATGCACCAAGCCCCATTTCCATCCATTTCGAACCCGAAAAGCAGCAGTAGAAAAACTTTGAATTTCTTGGTATTCATTAGCTAAAATTTCTTCCGCTTGATAATTGACCAATCCGAATCTATCGGCTAGTCTAGTCAATACATATTTATCTGAAAAAGGTAAAAAATCTCTAGTCGATTTAGTAGAGACAATCTTTTGTTCCTCAATATTGTACAGCCAATTTTCGCCGAATCGTTCCAACTTAATCAACGATTGATTAATCAGGGAATAAGTGGAATAATTGGGTTGAATCAACGCTTTTCCTTCCATGGTCACTGCGCCCCAAAGCACCCCTTTTAAATAAAAAAGCAATCCGTTATCCAATACATTAAAAGCATCTGCTACGACAGGTAGTATCAATTTTCCTGTTAAATCCAATAAGCCATATTGTTGCCCTTTTTTAATTTTTAAATATTGGTTTCTGTAAAGTGTTATTTCTTCGTATTCTGTAGCTACTAGTTTATTTCCCAAAACATTTACACAACCAAATAAACCATGCTTAGCAAATACAAGTAATTGATGATTTAAAACAGTTAACTGTTCGTAATCATTACCTTTTAAAACGGCTTGGCCATTGGCGGTAATAACTTGTTGTTCTTCGTTAGTAATTACTTCAAAAAAATTAGAATCTAAAATTTTTATTTCTTCATAATTGGCAGGAATCAATAATTGCCCCTTTTTATTCAACAACCCAATTTTTCCAGCTTGCTGCATGAGCGTATATCCAAATTTTTGAGGCGTACCAATCACTTCGTATTGTGGAGAAACAACCAATTGTCCATTCGCATCAATAAGTCCCCATTTTTGATTAATTTTAACAGGGTAATAATTTTGTCCTTGAAGCGCACCCATAAATAAAAGCCAAAAGACAAAAGGCAGGAAAAAAAAGTAAGGAGCTGTCCTTTTCATCTTCCATTCACATTTCTTTAAGACAGTGATTGTTCGTTTTGAGGGAGGTAAAAATAGGTTTTTCACAAAATTTTGTAGGTGCAAATTAATTGCTTTTAATTTTTAAATCAACAGGTTATCTGGATGCTTTGACAAACCTTAAAATTTAATAACGACATAGTTATAAATAGTAACGCTTTTTTATCTAAGCTATTATTGGTCGTGTATTAAATAGGTTGATTTAGTATATTTGTAGCAAAAAAAAGATATG
>JAFMDF010000337.1 GCA_017857395.1 Bacteroidota bacterium
AGGGGATGGAACACATGTTGAAAACTTGGAGGAGTTCGAGCATAAAGATTTTTTCTATACTGTAATTGATGGTACTATGCGTTGGGTAGTATATAAAACGCCAAACGCAGGTGTTACTTCAAAAAACTCCAGCAATACGAGAACAGAACTACATGAAAAAAGAAAATGGACACCTGAACAAGGTGGTAAATTGACAGGTAGCTGTAAAATTATTCATGTTTCCACTTCCGGTGATGCACGAGTTGCAGCTTCCTATTCCACAGTAATAGGGCAAATTCATAGTGGAGAAGGTCATGAAAATGAACCTTGTAAAATATTTTACAAGAAATTTCCTGGTCATACCAAAGGTTCTGTCTTTTGGAATTATGAAATCAATACAGCAGGCGACGACAATTCAGGAAGATGGGATTATTCTTATCCAGTTTGGGGCTACGATATGTCTGTTGTGGGGGCAAGTCCGACAGATTATCCTGAAGAACCAAAAGATGGAATTGAGTTAGGAGAAGAGTTTAGTTATGAAATAAATGTTTATGAAGGAATTATGTACTTAACTTTTACAAGTGAAGGTCACGAAACGAAAACCTTCACTAAAAATTTGATACAGTCAACATACACGACGAAGGCGGATATTCCCCAGCAAACTCAAAATTTATTTGTGCCAATTGGTCAAGACGGAGTGGAGCGTAAAAATGCATACGCTGGAGAATTGAATTATTTCAAACAGGGTGCTTATAATCAAACGAATGGAAAAGACCCTAAAAAAAATATAATTTGGTGTGCTGGCGCAGAAACATATGATGGTGATATAGCCAAACAATATGCAAATGGAAGTTATACAGAAATTTGGTTTAAAGAGGCAACGGTTGGCATGGGGTCAGCCCCTAAAAAATAAAAAACATTTGAAGGTAAATAATAAAATATCATTCCCTGTTTGGTTGCTCATAATAGGTGGCTTACAATGCTTGTGCTTTGGTTGTGCAGTGCAAAATAAACCCACATTGGATATGGCTGCTAAGGAAGTGAAACCAATGGTAGATAAGTCGAATACTAGCAATCATCCTAATTTAATTTTAACAAAAGAAGGCGTAGCTAGTATCAAAGCTTCTCTAGGAAAAGCCCCTTTATTTGACGAAGCCTTATCGAATTCGATTACAAAAGTAGATGCTGAAATATCGACAGGTATTCATGTGCCGATACCCAAAGACATGTCAGGTGGGTACACCCATCAACGGCATAAAAAGAACTGGTTCATCATGCAAGAGGCGGGAGTGTTATATCAAGTAACTGGTGAAGATAAGTATGCTATTTATATCAGAGATATGTTGTTGGAATATGCGGAAATGTACCCGACCTTACCTATCCATCCAACAGATAGGTCGTATGCAACAGGCAAAATTTTCTGGCAATGTTTGAATGATTCCAATTGGTTGGTTTATGTTAGTCAAGCCTATGATGCCATTTATGATTTTTGTACGGTAGAAGAAAGAACAAAACTAGAAAAAGATTTATTCCGACCTTATGCTGACTTTCTATCGACAGGTAATCCAAAGTTTTTCAATCGTATTCACAATCATAGTACTTGGGGGAATGCCGCAGTAGGAATGATAGGTTTAGTAATGAATGACCAAGAATTAGTAGATAGAGCCTTATATGGTTTGCAAATGGATGCTAATAAAAAGAATGAAAGAGATAATGATGGTGGTTTAATCCGACCAGATGGTTTGAAAAAAGCAGGTTTTTTAGCCCAATTAGATGGCTCGTTTTCTCCTGATGGTTATTTTACAGAAGGGCCTTATTATCTAAGGTATGCGATTTTCCCTTTTTTACAATTCGGAAAAGCATTAGCTAATAACCGCCCTGAATTAGGCATCTTAACTTATAGAGACAATATATTGAAAAAAGCAGTTTATGCTTTATTATACCAAACAGATAAAAATGGTTTATTTTTCCCGATTAATGATGCCCAAAAAGGGATGTCTTGGAAGGCGAGAGAAGTGATTATGGCAGTAGACTTGGCTTATCAACATTATGGAGAAGACCCCATGCTTTTATCTGTTGCTCAAAAGCAAGGCACCGTAATTTTAGACGAGGCAGGTTTTATGGTTGCGAGAGATTTGGCAAAAGGATTAGCGCAACCAATGAAACAAAAGTCAATTGCTTATAAAGATGGAGCAGATGGTAAACAAGGAGGAGTGGCTATTTTAAGAAATAATACCGCCGTTGAGAATGAATTATGTTTAGTGATGAAATATTCAGAACAAGGCATGGGGCATGGTCATTTTGATAAATTATCCTATTCTCTGTATGATGAAACGGGCGAAATTATGCAAGATTATGGCGCCGCTCGTTGGGTGAATATTGACCAAAAGGGTGGTGGAAGATATTTAAAAGAAAATAATACTTGGGCAAAGCAAAGTATTGCGCATAATACGCTGGTGATAGACGAAACGGCTCATTATAATGGAGATATTAGAATTGGAGAAAAACACCATCCTGACCTTTATTACTTTAATGGAACAGGTGATGTACAGGTTGTTAGTACTAAATCAAAAAATGCTTATGAAGATAGTGAATTACATCGAACGATGGTTTTGGTGAAAGACGAAAATTTCCGACATCCCATTTTAATTGATGTCTTTAAAGCCACTTCTGAAAACAAGCATCAATATGATTTACCAATTTGGTTTCAAGGTCATTTATTATTAACCAATTTTGAGTACGATACAGAAATGACGACCCTAAACAAGATGGGAGATGGTCATGGTTATCAGCATTTATGGAAAGAAGCGGTTGGTAAAGCAAAAGGAGATAATGCCCATATCAATTGGTTTTCTAATGGTAAATTTTATTCAATGACGAGCGCTGTAAGTGCAGATGATGAATTGATCTTTGCTAGGCTAGGTGCAAATGACCCTGAATATAATTTGCGACATGACCCAGCCTTTATTATAAGAAAAAAAGATGCTAAAGATGCGACTTTTGTTTCTATCATAGAACCACATGGAGGGTATAATCGGGTAACGGAATTGGCGGAACATCCTTTTACTAGTGTAGAAAAATTAAGTATTCTGCATGATGATGCAACTTATACAGTTATTCAATTTAGCAATAAAGCGGGTAAAGAATGGACCTTAATGTTAGCCCATCAAGATGCATCTGAAAATAGCCAACATAAAGTAAAAATAGGTGATAAACAATTAGAGTGGACAGGTGCTTACAAACTAAAGTAACACAACTCTGTGAGTTGTGAGAAGTAGTGCCTGCGAATAAATAATTCACAACTCAGAGAGTTGTGTTGCTGAATAATATTTTAAAAATAACTGAAACAATATGTCAAAAAAGAAGAAGAAAAAAATAAAAGCGAGCAAAGAATTTTTCTTTAAAAAAGAAGAAAAATGGGAACAAGTAGACCCGAAAATAAAACGGCAAATACAGGGTATGGATGATAAAATCATGCTAGTTAAAGCTAAATTTAAAAAAGGAGGGGTTGGACAATTACACAAACATTATCATTCACAAGTAACTTATGTCGCAAGTGGAGAATTTGAAATGACCATCGGAGATGAAATAAAAACAATTAAAAAAGGCGATTCCTATTATATTCCACCTCATGTAATGCATGGTTGTACTTGTACAAAGCCTGGAACTTTGATAGATGTTTTTAGCCCGTACCGAGAAGATTTTGTAGGGTAAATAATATCAAGAATTCAAAACGAAAACCAATTAATTAATACAGGAAACGATTGAAGATAGACGAATACTGTCAACCGTCAATCGTGTACCGTCAACTGTAAATAATGAAATTAAAAGGATTACGATGGTGGGTCGTTATGTTAATCGC
The DNA here is from genome assembly GCA_017857395.1 of Bacteroidota bacterium. Taxonomy (GTDB): domain Bacteria; phylum Bacteroidota; class Bacteroidia; order Chitinophagales; family Saprospiraceae; genus JAFMDF01. The sequence goes on from JAFMDF010000337.1 coordinate 3,842, forward strand.
TTTGGCCACAGTTATCAATTACATTGACCGTCAATCACTTGGTGTGCTTTGGCCAGACATTGCAGCTGACCTCTATCCAGATAATACGGATGATGAGCGAAAGGAAATTTATGGATGGATTTCTGTAATTTTTATATTTTCTTATGCTTTTGGCCAAGCTATCTTTGGGAAGATTTTTGACTGGATAGGCACTCGTCTAGGTTTTGCCCTTTCTATTGGTGTATGGTCTATTGCTACGGCATTGCATGCAGTTGCACAAGGAGTACTTAGTTTTGGTATTTTTCGTTCTATTTTAGGTGTTGCAGAGGCTGGAAACTGGCCAGGTGCAGCAAAAGGGAATGCCGAATGGTTTCCTACACAAGAACGAGCTTTTGCTCAAGGACTTTTTAACTCTGGTGCTGCCATTGGAGGTATTATCTCTATCCCTCTAATTGCATTCTTGACGGTTTATTTCAGTTGGCAGAGTATTTTTATCCTAGTTGGTTTGACAGGTTTATTATGGTTGATTCCTTGGATGGTATTAGTGAAATCTCCACCCAAAACGCATCCATGGTTAACGGAAGAGGAACGGCAGTATATATTAAGTGGTCAGCAGAATCAAGATTTGGATGAGGACGGCGAATATGATGAAGGATATAATCCTTCAACTGGAGAGTTATTAGCTCGAAAAGAAAGTTGGGGGGTAATTATCGCATCGGCTGCGATTGACCCTATCTGGTGGTTGTTTGTGGTATGGATTCCTATTTATTTGAATGAAGTCTATGGCATGGATGTTAAAACCATAGGTATTTATGGATGGGTGCCTTATGTTGGTGCAATGGTTGGCGCTTGGTTTGGTGGATTATTAGCACAAAACCGCATTAAAGTGGGTTGGAGTGTTGATAAAACACGTAAGCTAGTCATAACGCTAGGCTGTCTAATTATGTTACCAACACTATTGATGATGTCGAACCCAGGAGGCCCAACAACAGCCGTGCTGCTAATGGCAGTTATTTTGTTTGGTTTCCAAACAGCTATCGGAAATGTTCAGACATTACCAAGTGATTTTTATGGAAAGAAAACGATTGGAACATTAGCAGGATTTGCTGGAATGGCCGCTAAATTGGGCGCTGTTGGACTAACTTCTCTTGTTCCAATACTAACTTTAGGCGGTAATTATACACCAGTCTTTATTATCGGTGCAGGCTTAGCTTTAATTGCACTAGCTGCCATTTGGATATTATGTCCAAAAATAGAACCATTAAAACCAAAACAATTTAATGTTTTTTAAAAGTTCAATGGATTCATCAAATAGGATAAAGTCTATTTAAAACAATAAAATTATATTTAATACAATAAATAATTATGACTGAAAGAAAAGTAGCGATAATAACGGGTGCCACGGGTGGTATTGGTTTTGCAGTAGCAAAAAGATTAGGACAAGACGGGTATACTGTAATCTTAAACGGTATTGATGATGAAGCAGGAGCTCAAAGAGTTAAAGAATTAGCTGCAGAAGGAATTACGGCTGAATATTGTGGATTTGATGTTACAAAAGAAGAAGCGGTAACTGCAAATATCACCAAAATTGGCGAAAAGTACGGAAAGATTGATGTGCTTGTAAATAATGCAGGTGGATTAGGCGGACGGTCTAGGTTTGAAGATATGACAACAGAATTTTACAGATTTGTCATGGCGTTAAACTTGGATTCTGTGTTTTTTGCTTCAAGAGCGGCAATACCTTTCCTTAAAAAAGGCGAACATCCTTCCATCATTAACTATACCTCAAATGCAGGATGGAATGCAGGAGGACCAGGGGCTGGTATTTATGGCACTTCCAAAGCTGGCGTTCACACTATTACGAGAGCATTAGCCAAAGATTTAGCAGAATATGGTATTAGAGTAAATGCAGTATCTCCTGGTACCATTGACACAGATTTTCATAAGCAGATTAAATCGACTAAACCAGAAGTTTTTGCTTCTTGGGCAAAAAATATTATGTTAGGAAGATTAGGTCAACCAGAAGATGTTGCTGGTGTTGTTTCTTTCTTAGCTAGTAAAGATGCCGCATTCTTAACCGCAGAAACCATCCAAGTTGGCGGTGGTCAAGCATTAGGGATTTAAAGGCATTCTCAATTTAGTTAAAAAATAAGTCTAATACGTAAAAAAGAATTAATGAGTCAATTTAAAGGAAAAGTAGCAGTCGTAACTGGAGGTGCTAGAGATATTGGTAGAGCCATATCAATTAAACTAGCAAAGGAAGGAGCAAAGGTAGTTGTGAACTATTTTAATTCTAAAGCTGGAGGGAAGGAAACAGTAGCGGAGATAAAATCTTTTGGAGGGGAAGCTATTGCAGTCAAAGCGGATGTATCCAATTTAAAGGATATTAAGAAATTGAAGAAAAAAGCAGTTAAAGCTTTTGGAGACAAAATTCATATTCTAGTAAATAATACAGGCGGTCTTTTTGCTCGCAAAACATTACAAGAATTCGATGAGGCTTTTTATGACTTAGTGATGAATGTCAATTTTAAGTCTACCGTTTTTGTGATGCAGGCATTTGAACCTTTAATGGGTAAAGGGACTTCTATCATTAACCTTTCTTCGCTAGCAGCAAGAGACGGTGGAGGTGGCGGTTCTTCCTTATACGCATCTTCTAAAGGAGCTACCACAACTTTTACTAGAGGAATGGCAAAAGAGCTTGGCCCTAAGGGGATAAGAGTAAATGCGATTTGTCCAGGTATGATTGCAACTAAGTTTCATGATGATTTTACAAAAGATGAAGTGCGAACTATAGTTGCTGGTAAAACGCCAGTCAGAAGAGAAGGTAGTGCTGACGAAGTCGCAGATTTAGTGGTTTATTTAGCGTCTGACAAGAGTTCATTTATAACAGGAGCTAATTTTGATATAAATGGAGGTTTAGCGTTTTCTTAAATCTTCTATTGTAATAAAAAATCATGGTGGTTTTGAAAATCACCATGATTTATTCTATTTCTTTCCTTAAGATTTCTGTTTAATCCATACTATTTGTACTTAAATGGAATTAACCATTTCTTTGAGATGCTCTTGTTATGCCTAAATAGACTTATTTTGGACGACTTCTAAGCAAAAATTACTACGCTAAGTAATAGAAAAAGAAAAAATTGAACATCTAATATCCGTTGCCCTTAATTAATCCATTGGGGATTAAATGTGACTTGTCAACGCGTATTTCTTATATAGCCGACCTTAAAAGGAGTTATGGTATTATACGTCAATTTTCTGGAGATATTACTGCTTTGAAGTAAGTGTATTTGTTAGATTTAGCAAACCAAGCGTTCTTCATTAACCTGATTAAACAACTACCCAAATAGGATGAATCGTTCATTTTAGCTGTCATTTGTTTGATTATATAAGACATACGTGTTTTTGCTTGTTTTTTTAGAATAGGTTCTGTTCTTTTAACTATTTTTTAAATTTTATTTTAATTTTTATGAAAAAAGTAGTCACTTTCGGAGAAATTATGCTCCGTTTAACACCGCCTAATTTTAAGCGTTTTTCTCAAGCCAGTTCCTTTGAAGTGATTTATGGAGGGGGAGAAAGTAACGTAGCTGTTTCTTTAGCCAATTATGGAGTGCCAACTCAATTTGTTACTCGATTGCCTAAAACCGATATTGGGGAATGTGCCTTAATGGAAATGCGAAAAAGAGGCGTAGGTACGCAACATATTTTACGAGGAGGAGAACGATTAGGTATTTATTTTTTAGAAATAGGTGCGGTCAGTAGAGGTAGTAAAGTCGTTTATGACCGAGCACATTCTGCTATGTCCACTCTTGAAAAAGGGATGATTGATTGGGAGGAAGTATTCAAAGATGCCGATTGGTTTCATTGGACGGGGATTACACCCGCTATTTCTCAAGGCGCAGCAGATGCTTGTTTAGAAGCCATTCAAATGGCGAATAAAATGGGCGTTACCGTTTCAACAGACCTGAATTACCGTAAAAAATTATGGAAATACGGTAAAGAACCTGGTGAAGTAATGCCTGAATTAGTAGCAGGTTGTGATATTATCTTAGGGAACGAAGAAGATGCAGAAAAGCATTTTGGTTTACACCCAGAAGGATTAGATGTAACCGCAGGGCATGAAGTAGATGCGAAGTCTTACCTGTCAGTTTTACAGCAATTAATGAAAATGTTCCCCAGAGCTAAAAAAGTAATCACTACTTTAAGAGGGTCAATAAGTGCTTCCCATAACACTTGGTCAGGCGTGTTATATGATGGTAAAACGTTATATGAAGCACCAACTTATCAAATTACCCACATTGTGGATAGAGTAGGTGGAGGAGATAGTTTTATGGGCGGTTTGATATATGGATTATTAAATTACCCTGATGATGACCAGAATGCTTTAAACTTTGCGGTTGCAGCTTCTTGTTTAAAACATACGATTTATGGCGATGCTAATTTAGCAACGGTCGAAGAGGTAGAGAAATTGATGAGTGGAGATGCTAGTGGGCGAGTCGCAAGATAAAATATAAAGAATTAATTTGGTTTTATTTGGTTAGGTTAAGGGCGATAGTTTAGACTATCGTCCTTCTTACCTTATTAGGTTTGGGCGTTCAAAAATTATTTAAGGAAGGAAAAAGTGGTTGTATCGTGAGTGCAGATTCTGAAGGGAATATTTCCCCTATATATTTGTCCGATCATGAAGATGAAAATGGTAAAGTAAAACCTAGATTGGTGAACATTGATTCCCAAATAGCCAAACTTTGTTTTCAAAACTTAGATTACATTACAAAAGAAGATTATCAAAAAGTGGCCAAGATATTGGGAGAACCAGCCGCTTATGATTTTTATAATATTTTAAACTGGAATTAGGATGGCAAAATTTTCAAAAATAGAAGTTTTACAAAAAGCAGCAGAACAAGGCATGATGCCTTTGTTCTATCATGCAGATATTGAATTAGGAAAGAAAGTGATAGAAGCCTGCTATAAAGGTGGGGCAAGATTATTAGAGTTTACCAATCGGGGTGATTTTGCGCACGAAGTATTTGGCGAACTCAATAAATTTTGTAGAGCTGAGTTACCAGAAATGATAATGGGTGTTGGCTCCATCAATGATGCTGGAACGGCGAGTTTGTTTATGCAATTAGGGGCAAATTTTATCGTGTCCGCTTCTTTTAGAGCAGACATTGCAAAGGTTTGCAACCGCAGAAAAGTTCCTTATATGCCTGGTTGTGGCACATTGACCGAAATAGGAAATGCGGAAGAAATGGGTTGTGATATAGTGAAATTATTCCCAGGAAGTGTTTACGGCCCTGGATTTATCAAAGCTATCAAAGGCCCTCAACCTTGGACAACGATTATGCCAACAGGCGGAGTTGCACCAACGGTAGAAAATCTAAAAGGTTGGTTTGATGCAGGTGCCGTTTGCGTAGGCATGGGCTCCAAATTAATTTCTAAAGAGATTTTAAAGAATAGAGATTTTAAGCAATTAGAAAATAAAACGAGTGCTGCTTTGCAGACCATTCAGGCTGTGAGAAGCTAGATATAATTTTAAATTTTCAACCATTTGCTGCGGGAGTTTGAGATTAAACTTAAAATTTATCGTTTTGACGTTGATACTTTTAGGTTAATAAAGTGGAACTATTCGGTCTAAGGATAGAATCTATTACTAGCCCTGAAAGGGCGGCATAAAATACAGAAACAACGATTTATGGCGTCCCTTTGAGTCTAGTGGTTTGCGCAAGAAGTTAGCGGCAGTTAATATTCTTCAATTTCTTTCC
>JAFMDF010000338.1 GCA_017857395.1 Bacteroidota bacterium
AATCCTTCAACATGGTTAATTTCGGCTGTAATCGTTATATTTTCTACGCTTGAGCAACCGTTGCTATTTGAAATCGTGACTGCATAAGTTCCTGCTCTTAAGTCTGTTCTATCTCCATTATTTCTAGCAATATCTTCAATTTGATTCTCTGTTAATGCTTTTTCAAAATAATATCTAAAATCGTCTATTAAGCCAACATAATTATTACCACAACTACCCGTGGCACAGCCACTATAATCGTCTCCAATTCCTCCATTACTACCATGAGAGAGTACCGTTTGAAAAGTAGCTGTATCTCTTGAACTTGACACCCCGTCTAGGTATAAAGACATTTCCCCATTATTATAAATTAATGCCACATGGTGCCAAGCTCCATCATTTGGATAGGTATGTGCCCCAGGGTTGGTCTCCGAACTAGCTCCTCCTGTTCGAACAGCGGCCTCTAAGCTATTCCCATTTAGTTGAACAACAATTCCATTGGTGCCCCCCCCTTCTTCAAACAGCATTTTCCTACCTGTAAGATTAGCAGGTTTTATCCAGAACATGACCGATAATTGATTGAATGGAACTTCCATAAAACCTCCATCTATACTGTAACGCACACTATTAGAACCATCTAATTCTAGTGCATTATTTCCTTCTACCGCGTCGGTAGAAAAACCTAGTGTACCTGTAATCCCATTATTATGATGGTTATATCCTGAAATATCATCGGTATTATTTTCAAAGGTGTAGTGTGCATCTGGATATACGTCACTCCAAATATAACTATGTGGGGTATAAGCACTATTTACCATTAAATCAACGGATCCTCCATTAGTACAACTTACGGGCGTAGCAGAAAAATCAATGGATGTAAAACCACATTCAGGATCTGCACAATCTGTTAGACCATCACCATCATCATCTAGTCCGTTGTCACAAATTTCTTCGATACAAGAAATTGAATAAGATACACCATCAATCTCCAAATCATCATCGGAGCTTGTCTTTCCCCTAAGTCGGATGTATCGAGTAGCCGAATTAGTCGTAATGGTAGTAGAAATGAAGGAGGATTTTTGACTGGTTACAGGTTCAATTGGCTGCTGTGTAAAGGTGATATTATCTGTCGATTCTTCAATCACCATATCAGCTGTTTCAGTATTTGAATAAGAACTCTTTCGTCTCCAAACTATGGTATAGGTTTCGCCAGCAGCAAGCGTATGTCCTAAGTCCAAAGTCAACCGATCTCCTGTATCATAAATCTGAGCATAAGATCCATCAAGCGTTCCTATCGCATTAGAGGCATTCCCTACTCCTGTTTCGTATGCTACTGCTACCGCATATTCAGTACTTGAACCACCACAATCGGGGTCAAGACAATCTACTAATCCATCTAAATCATCATCTATATTATTATCACAAATTTCTGCTTGCCCAATTGGGAACACATGAAATGTAGTGGAACAAATCTCTGGGTCATTTTGTCCTGCTCTTGGATTTTCGCAATCTGAATCCGTATTATTATAAGCGATAGATACACAAATTCGATAGGCTGTATTAGGATTTACATCAAAATATTGCAGCCCAAGACTCGTACCATTTATATCCTGCCCAACAAAAGTTGCGACAACGTTTGTGCTAATCTCTGTTACCGAGTAGATCAGCATTCCATCTGTACATAATTGATTTTGTACAATAAGATTCTTTACCCCAATTCGACTGTGGTCTTCAGAATTATAGGTGACACATAATTCGTAAGATTGATTATTATTATTAAAAAGATCATACGGAGTTAAATCAAAATAATCGGTTGGTACACATTCTCCAGCTGGAATTTCACTATTAATATCTGTTACCGCTTCTGTTTCAGAAGGGTGAATCTGTAATCCACAATTGGTTATATCTTCTAATTTGCAAGGACTACATTCTTCATCAATTCTTCCATCTCCATCATCATCAATGCCATTGCCACAAGTTTCTTCAATGCTGCAGGTTTTTGTAAATTCAAGCGACCATCGATTCAAACTTCCGCCTGATTGAGCGTAATCGTCCGAAATAGAAAGCACCCAAACACCTTGCATGTTTTCTCCATTAAAATCGCTTAAATTCCCTGATGGCCTATACTTATTCCCATTAATAGGAGGACAAGGGTAAGCACTAGACGCTGCATCATCATCAAAGCCCATATAAATATCATTTTCACTATTACATGGTTTTTCTATTAGCGTTACTGTTGTTCCAGAAGGGCTGGTCAAGGTTAGCGTTAAATCGTCAATTTGAGAATGGGAAATACTTAAATCGCTCAAATTCAAGTCTTGTATGGTTTCTGATTCTGTTACATTTAGTGTAGAAGTATAAGTTCCCGTATTAGCCGAAGAAATGTTAACAGGAATATTGGTACTACCATAAAGAGAAACCGAACAATCTGGGTCATCACAATCTACTAAACCATCTCCATCATCGTCAATTCCATTGAAACATATTTCAATGGTTTGTGGGCAATTAATCGGACCAGTTAAATCCCACATATAATTGGATACTGAAACGATATTGCCATAAAAATTACCATTTTGTTTTGAAAATCTTTGCAGGTTTTCAAGTCTCAATCCCCCACCCCATATTTCTCCATTCACGTCCACACCAATCTGCATTTCTCTTGGTAAGTCACTTCTGAGCAAGGTATAACTGGATGTTTCAATGGTGTATTTAAAATAAATACTTTGATTATTACCTGCACCTAAAGCACCGTAAATTACGGTATTTCCATTTTCTCCAGTGGCAATCATATCTCCCCATGAAGAATTATATTGGATAGGAATATTTAGGTTCTGTGCATTTCCAGTAACAGAAAGCCCGTCTGCTGATACAGGAATACGATAGACTTTTGGGTACCAGGAGTTCCCATCATCTTCAGACCCCATATAAATGTAGCCATCATAATAAGCTCCACCTCCACTTGTGAAAGACTCATTGGAACCAATTTGCCCGCTTAGATTCACTAATTGTCCATGCGTATCAGTTATTGGATTCCAATAATAAATGTTTTTTCCTCTCCCGTAATAAACAATTCCAGCATCTGGATTGGCAGCTAGCGCATTCAAGTTGGAACTCGTATAAGGAGAAGTAGTAGCTACCTGAGTTGCTCCTGTATTAATATTATATTCTAAGATTTGTCCATTATCTCTGGCAATATAAATCACCGTTTCTGCACAACCACAATCCGAATCATTCATATCAATAGCACCATCCCCATCATCATCTATACCATTGCTACAGTTCTCCGTATTGGAACATTCTAGGATATTTATTTCAGCAGCAGACGCCCAAGGATTTCCATTGGTTTCAGCCGTAGCTCTCAGTCTTACATATTGACCAGAAGTTGTCTGAAAGGATATTTCTTTTTCTGAATTATCGGAATAAGTCCAAGTGTCTGATACCAAAGATGTTCCCCAAGAATTTCCATCTGTACTTACATAAATTTCGAAATCCGAAATTCGACCGTTCGCCCCTCCATCTTGTCTTGGTAAATATCGAAGACCAGCAATCGTATAAGTTGCCCCCAAATCAATCTGAATTTCATGAGGCATTGGGTCATTTCCAGTACTCCATTCTGTATGCCAAAAAGTATTAATATTTCCATCAAAAGCTTTAGTCGCTGCATTATTATCGCCAGTCGTTTCTTCACTATCTACATAATGTAAAGACCAACCAGTTTGAGGGATTACCCCTAAATTAGTGCAACAATCAGGATCAGCTCCATCTACCAAACCATCGTTGTCATCATCTACACCGTTATTACAAATTTCGATTAAACCAAAGCCAAAGTCGATATCATTTCGAGTAGCTGAAAGGGTAAAAATTTCTGAATCACTATCTCGATTACCATCTAAATCTTTTGTGCAACGATATTCAGAAGTAGGAGGCGTAATTTTTACAATATAGTCATCATTAACCAAGTTATTAAATTGATATAATCCTGTATTATCAGTTGTTTCTTTTCCTAAGAGATTCCCAAATTTATCATACAATTCTACTACTGCGCCACTTAATCCTGTCTCCCCATTATCTTGATTTCCATTATGATTTTCATCAAACCAAACCAAGTCACCAATAGAAGCAGTCGGTAAATTAGCATCACAAAAATTAAGCGCAGTTAAAGAACCCGAACCAGGAAAAGAAACTTCCATTTTACGGATTCCAGTAGTCTGCATAGCTATTTTTTGATAACTATTATCGCCGTAAGCAATAATAGGGTACTCATTTAGTAATACATTAGCCCCATTATAAACCTTAACTCTGCCGCCAGTTTCTCCATAATCCACATCCACAATTTCTACAGAAGCAATGTCCGTATCGTTATCAAATTCAAAAATTAATGTTCCGCCGCCGCCATTATCATCTGGAGAACTACTATTATTATCTTCTGAAATAATTAAAGCTTTTCCAAAAAATTCGGTATTTGCTCCAGGTCGTCCAGATTCACCGCCAATACCTTTTCCTAGTCCTCCAAAGGTTTCATTTTTGGTACCTAAATCAAAATCCCCGCCCGTTGGGTTTTCAGAATCAAAAATCATGGGTGCGTGATTAGCAAGGTCATTTGAGCTAATATGAACACCCCAAGCTGCCCAGTATTCATAAGGCACATCTCCAGCTAAAACAGGCTGTCCTAGCGCATCAATATCGAAATTAATATTAGGAATACCTGATCCGCTACAAGGACAGTCAGTATCGTAATTATCTACTAAATTATCACAATCATCATCTAATCCATTGCCACAAATATCGCATCCTTCAACAGCTACTATATTCGAGTTTTCCCAAACTACACAAGGGTTTCTTCGAGCTTGTCGTCGAAATTCCGAGTTTTTTACTACCGAGCCTAGTTGATAATTTTCCCCATTTTCACCAATAACAGTTTGCCATTCTGACCAGTTTCCGCCACAAAAAGTTCTTTCTTGCCAGCGATATTCAATCGCTCCAGTTCCTCCAGTTGGTTGACTATTGCTGTTGATTATTATATTTTCGCAAGCTGCCCCAATCAAATTAATAGTCCCTAAACTACTAAATCCATTACAGTTAAAAGGGCTACAATTAGCAGTGGATATTTTAAAAACTTGGTAAACATTGGCATATTTTAATTCTACCGTAATAGAATCTAGGATTGGCGCACTGTTTGGCAAAGTATATTCAAGCGTCTCGGTTTGTCCATTTTTTATTCCCTCTCCTAGCGTTTCAAAATTAATATTCCAAAACCCATTACTACTAGGATTTTCGATATTAAAATTATTTCTAGTGCCATTAAAAGTACTGTTGTTAGCAGGGCTTTGAGCCGTTAATAAGTAAGGTAATTCAAAGCGCACATGAGATAAGGCTCGATTGGCATATAAGGTAATATTGAAACTATAAGAAATACTGCCATCTTGGTTGGAGACCAATGAATTAAGTTCTACCTCATAATCCGTATCGCTTACTACCTGACAGACTGCATTAGGTTGACTAGAAGTTAGCTCGTTATTCTTCTCAACTTCCTTAAGAACGGAAAAAATAGCCGATGATAATGAAGAAATATGGAGTTGATAAAAACTTTCACCTTGTTGTTCTTCGGCTATTGGAAGCATTGAATAGGCCTCTGAATTATTACTAATAAACAATATTAAAATAATGGCTAGAAAATTGTAAAAAATTTTCATACGAGAAGACTTTTGATTAGTATATTAATACGATAAGGGATATATCTAGGAGGGAAATAAGGGTTTACTATAGTTGACAGGGGCGTCAATTTATGGATACAGTAGAAGTATTAGCGGTTTGTTCTATAAATAGTAAATTCTAAATCAAACTGCGCTCGTCAAAAAACTCTGTAGACACTGTGTTCTACGTGGTAAAAAAGTTGTAACTTTTTGTAGCCACCAAATTTATTTAGTAGCTTTTTTTCCAAGCAAAAATTAGAATCAGCCAAATAAACGGGGATTGTAATTTAGCGATTACGAAATACATAGAATCTTATTGAACGGTATACTTAGCTATTTAAGTAGCAAAACGGTAAGGATTGTTTTTTAACTCTTTTAACCTAGATGGAGAATAAAAATAATTTTTGAATGCGTAGGAAAAATAAATGTAGCGTAGGGAATAGATAATCGAATGAACTTCTTGTTTAAATAATTGTGTGAATGTGAGCATAATTTTGTAATAGCTTTTAATGATTAATTTTTACTTCTTCTAAAGGAGGGTAGATAATAGGGAAGAATAATCTGAAACAATCAATAATCAAGCCTAAATTTAAAAAGGCTATTTGTTGATATCGCAACTAACACATTAAAAATTAAGAATATCCTTATGAATATTGGTAGTAAAATAAAAAAATTAGCCCTAACAATCATATTAACAGTATTTTTTATAAAAAAATTTAAAACATATTATATTTTAATTTTTTACTATATTTTTTTTTAAAAAGTTACCAAAAGTAATCCTATTTATTTTATTATCATTTGATATCGTCTTTAGCAAATCAATATTTAGGAATCTAAAAGTCAAATCGCAGCTATCTATTCAAACGTTCTAAAAAACAAAAAAGGCAAGCTTCAGAGCCTACCTTTCAAATAATCGTTAAGTAATTTCCAAAAGTACAAAAATCTGCTGGATGGGGATAGTGAACAAAATCAAGTAATCTTTCATCTATCAGTTTTAAATAATGAGCAACAAATAAGGAGAATCAAAAACAATCTTTGAAAATTGAATATCTTTAGGATAATACTTTTAGTTAATTAAAGCTCTTGAGTAGTTTATTCATACTATTTTTGGTATATCAATTAATCTTCCTTGTCGAATTGGAAGAGTAAATATAGGAAGCACTATGGAAAAGAAAATCTAGAATAAGTAGGCCAAAAATCTAGAAATTTTATAATCACGTCTTTTTTTTAGATTCAATAAACATAGGCTACATTTTATGTCTTTTTTTTGTTATATTAAATTTTTTAATCCTGATAATCAGCAAGTTATATTTAATAAATCTTCGGAACATCACTTTTTAAATAACTACAAAAGCATAGCATTTGCACGATTTTACCACTAATTCAAGATTTTTATTCTATTTCCTCGACCTACATTTAATCCAGAATTAAGTTCCTGAATGTGCAATGTTTTAAAGTATATGAATAGGAAGCTACTACCCTACCCGATGCAACTGTTTCCATTAAACAATCAACTAAAACGAAAAGTCATGCTTAAATACCTCTGTTTACCAACATTATTTCTGATACTTCTTATAGCTTGCAAACCCAAAAAGGAAAAACAACCAGCCCCTCTTGCAAGCAGCGAAACGCCTCCTAATATTCTCCTAATTCTAGCAGATGATATGGGTTTTTCTGATATAGGCTGTTATGGTTCTGAAATTGCTACGCCCAATTTGGATAGACTAGCAGCAAATGGTTTACAATTTACTCGATTCTATAATGCCGCTCGGTGCTGTCCTACAAGAGCCTCCTTGCTGACTGGCTTATATCCACATCAAGTTGGCATGGGCGGTATGGTGAGCAATGCCAATCAGACTCGTCCAGCAGGGGCTTATCAAGGTTATTTGCGCCCCGATAGTTGTTCGACCATTGCAGAAGCCTTGAAAACGGTGGGCTACGGTACTTATATGTCTGGCAAATGGCATGTGGGCGAAGCAGCGGCTTATTGGCCTAAAAAACGAGGTTTTGATAAATATTGGGGGCTAATAAGTGGGGCTAGTAGCTATTATGAAATCATTAGCAATCAACCTAGAAAGCGCGTAATGGTGAAAGAAGACCAATTGTGGAAGCCGCCCACTACTGGGTTTTACATGACCGATGCCATTACAGATTATGCTATAGAACAAATGGATTATCATTTAACAACTAAGCCTAATCAGCCCTTTCTTTCCTATGTGGCCTATACGGCACCTCATTGGCCACTTCACGCATTACCAGAAGATATAGCTAAATACAAAGGTAGGTATGATATGGGTTGGGACAGCCTTCGACAACGGCGTTATGAACGGCAAATTGAATTGCAACTCTTTGATAAATTACCCAAATTGGCACCACGACCTTCCTCCATACCAGCATGGGAACGTATTGAAAATAAATCGGAGTGGGCGAAACGCATGGAAGTTTACGCTGCAATGGTTGACTGCTTAGACCAACAAATAGGCAGACTTATTCAGCATTTACAAAATACTGACCAAATTGATAATACGCTTATCTTGTTTTTATCAGATAATGGTGGCTCAGCAGAAAATATCAGTAGTCGAAATCTTAATGATACGACCAAATTGATGGGCGAAAAGGGTTCTTATGCCGCTTATAGAGAACCTTGGGCGTATGTTTCCAATACGCCATTTCGTCAATACAAAGCTTGGGTTCATGAAGGAGGGGCCGCTACTCCTTTCTTAGCACATTATCCAAATGGCAATTTACCAAAAGGTGAAATTATTCACCAGCCAGCTCATATCATTGACCTAATGCCCACTTTTCTGCAACTTGCCCATGCCAAAAAATCACCAAAAAACTTACCTTTAAAAGGCATGGATTTATTATCGCTAGTTCACAAACAGCCTGTAAAAAGAACGCTCTTTTGGGAACACCTTGGTAAAAAAGCGATACTGAAGGGAGATTGGAAATTGGTTGCTGAAAAAGGGCAAAATTGGGAACTCTACAATTTACAATCTGATAGAGGGGAGCTGCGTAATGTAGCCGAAACAGAAGAAGAACAAGTGAAAAAACTAACCACTCAATGGACGAAATGGGCTAATGAAGTGGGCGTTAAATGAATCCATTAGGAACGATGTAAAAATTGTATCTTCATTTTTCATCGTTCCTTATGATGTTATTACTAAAAAAATCAATAGATTTATTGCAGATAACCAGTTATCGAAGATAATTCTAGAGAAATATTGTTATTATCTTATTTTTTGTAATATACGTTCTCTGGCTTTTTTTATGGACGATTTTTCGTCAAAACACTACGTAACGGATTATAAATAAAGTCTACAACTACCCCAAACTTATTTAGGAAAAAAACATCCGTGGAAGTTATCCGTGGGAATCGAATAGGAGTTAATTTTCCACGGATAAAAACTTGTACATTTTATTTTCATATAATTATTAATAATAAAAACATTTGATTAGAAGGGTCAACATATTAAGGATTATAGTTTTGCTATTTGCTATTTTGGTGAGTAGCCTTTGGGGAACAGCCCAGTTCCAACCCTCTTTTCGTAATATTACTAAAAAGGATGGACTATCTCAGTCTTCTGTGTTTTCAATTGCCCAGGATAATAATGGCTTTATGTGGTTTGGAACCAGAGATGGTCTAAATAAATACGATGGCTATCAATTTACTATTTACAATCAGTCAGCGCAACCCAATAGTTTAGTTTCTAATGACATCAGGGTATTGTATTTCGATCAGCAAATGAAAAATTTGTGGATTGGAACGACCGCTGGTCTTTGTCGATTTCGTCCAGAATATGAAGATTTTGTTAATTAGGACTAGCGGGGGCATTCGTACAGAAAGTTACGGTTAGCAATACAATTACATACTATTTCTGATTTTTCTCTTCTT
>JAFMDF010000339.1 GCA_017857395.1 Bacteroidota bacterium
TATTATTTCGTGTAATTTATGTATTAATCAAAAATTTGAGCGAACCTAGCGTAATTATTAAGAACTTTAATATATTTACCAAACCTTACCCTATAGAGAAAGTCAACTAAATACCAAAATATAGTTAAAATCTCCCTTGCACAGCGAATCTTTATTATTCAATCGTTTGATAACCAGAATCAAAGACACCCTTAAATTTTTTATATCCAATTTTATTTGCTAAATTGGATAAATACATCAACTAAATATTATTTGTTATCCGTCATAAAATTGGCGTCAACAAATAATTCTAGTGGTTTTGACCATAAAAATTAATAGCTTATGAAGCAGCGATACTTTTTACAACTTTTGATGTTAGTCAGCTGTCTTGCTTTTGGTCCTTTATCTTGGGCACAAGATTGCAGTCGGGTTATTGCAGGTAATAAAACCATCGATGGAACACAAATTCTTAATACCAACCAAGTTACGCTAGTAGTCCGTGGGACTTATAGTTATGGATTGGAATTAATTAATGATGAGAAAGGCATTACTGCTCGAATGTATTCCAAAGGTGGCGTTTCCTTTAACCAGAATGATGAAATAATTTTCATGGATGGTAATAAAAATCGTAAAAGCTACCGTTTTATTGAAAATAATCAATCAAAAAAGCAAGGAGAAACACCTGTTAATGAGAACTTACTCCAATTGGATGTAGCCGCCGTTAAATGGTTTGCTTCTTCGAGAACGCCATTATTTTATATTAAAAATAACATTAGCAATCAGATGCGTAAAATGACGATTAACGATAGTCGGCAAGCTGATTTAATGCGAAATGCTATTTGTTTTATTAAAAATTTAGACGAAAGCGGTGTCAAAGATGTGCCTTTAGTAGCTAGTGATCGGGCGGTTAAACAAAATAACACAGGGAGCCCTATTAGTAGAACTTCTCCTGGTTCTGCAAGAAGAGTTACGGATATAAGTCAGTTAAATGATGAAGAATTAGGTGCATTAAAAAAGGAATTGGCAGAAACCAAAATAAAATTAAGAACAGAAATTGAGACCGAACGAAAAAATGCAGAGGAAATTAAGCGCACATTACAAGCGGAAGTTGCAACTGCTAGAGAACAAGCCGCAGAAAAAAAGTCAGAATATGCCCAAGAGGTACTAACTGCTAGAAAAAATAAGGATGCCGAAATTAAAAAATCACAAGCAGAAATTGCTGGCTCTGTAGGGGAAGCTAAAAAAAGAGCTGCCTCTGAAATGGAAAAGATAAATACGGATATACTAGTAGCCAGAGAGCGGTCTGCTACAGAAATCGAACGGATTAAATTAACGGCTGCAGAGCAAGTTGCTGATGCCCGCGAAAAAGCTGCTCAAGAAATCAAATCCATTAAAATTAAATTAGATCTGGCAAAATTAGAATATGCGGATGAAGTAGCTTCTGCAAGGGAAAATTCTCAAAACGAATTAACCAAAATTAGAGAAGAAACAACTCAAGTAATCACCGAAGCACGGAAAAAGGCCAAAGAAGAAAGGCATCGAACAACGGAGGAAGTTGTAACAACTAAAAAAACAGCCGCAGAACAGATTTTACAAGTCCAAGAAGAAACGGCTGAAAAGGTGGCGCAAATTAGAGAAAATGCTGTTTTAGAAAAGGAAAAATCTGCTTTTAATGTCGCTGAATCCAAACGGAAATCGGCCGAAGAAATTGCTATTACTCAACAAGCATTGGCAGCAGAGATGGCAGATATTAAAGCGACTATTGCTAAAGCGAAAGAAGCTGGAGCAATTGAAGTTTCTGAAGCTAGGAAAAAGGCCGCTGAAGAATTAGGAAATATTAATAACCAAGTAGCGGAAGAAAAAACAAAAGCCAATAAAGAAGTACAAACGGCTCAAAGTCAAGCCGCTGAAGAAAAATCTTCTTTGGCGCAAGATGTAATAGCTGCCAAAGAAAATGCTGCAACTTCTATTACCAAGATTACTAAAGAGGAAGCAGAGAAAGTGGCAACTGCAAGAGATAAAGCTAAAACCGAAAAAACTAAAATTGCAGCAGAAGTAGCAACTGCCAAGGAAAGAGCCTCCGCCAAATTGGAAAAAGTAGAAGCTGAACTACAGAAAGCAATTGCGGAAGCAAAAAAAGAAGAAATGACCGTTAAGCAGAAAACGGCACAGCAAATTGCAATGGCTAAAAAGAAAGCAGATGAAGAAATTGCTACCTTACAAAGTGAAAATGCCGCACAGGTTAAAGCTGCGAATGAAAGCGTAAAGGTAGCAAAAACGCAATATGCAGAAGATGTGGCTGTTTCTCAAAAAACAGCAGCTGATAAAATTATTTTAATTAAAGAAGAGGCAGCAAAAAAGATAGCCGCTGCTAAAAATAAAGAAAAAGAAGTAAAAACCGTTTCTGCACAAGAAGTCATTACGGCTAAAGAACGTGCTGCTTCTGAGTTGTCTGAAATCCAACAGGCTACCGCACAAGCTATTGCAAACATCAAAGAAAAAGAAGTAAAAATAAATCAAGAAGCAGCGCAATCTATTGCGGAAGCTAAAAGAAAATCAGCAGAAGCCATTGCTACTACACAAAAAGTAGAAGCAGAAAAAGTAAATGCTGCTAGAACAAAAGCAACCAATGAAAAACAGTTAATTGCCAATAATTTGGCAGCAGCGAAAGATAGAGCCACCGAAGAATTATCAACTATCAAAAATCAAGTTGCTCAGGAAATAAAAGCAGCTAAAGAAAAAGCAGCTAAAGAGAAGGAAACTACTGCTTTATCTGTTTTAGCCGCTCGAAAAACAGCCGCTGAACAAATTGCGACTACCCAAGAGGATTTAGCTAACGAAATCGCCGCTATTAAGAAGCAAGGAGCAGAAGCAGAAGCCTTACTCAAACAGCAAAGAGAAACTAGAGTAAAAGAGTTAAAAGCAGAAATTGCAGATGCAGAGGCGGTTTCGAGAACGGAATTAACGGAAATTCGTACCGATACAGATAATAAAAAGAAAATATATCGACAAGATGCAGAAACTGCTCGCAAGAAATCTTTCGATGAGATTGCAAGGGTAGAAAAAGAAACTTCCGAGGAAATCTATGAAGCCAAACAACAAGCTAGAGAGCAAATTACCAAAGTAAAGGAAGATACAGCTAAACAAATTGCGGAAGAAGTGAAAAGGAAAGATGAATTTGAAAAGCAAAAAGTCGCCGCAGAGCGTGCTTATAAAGAAGGGAAAGACAAATTATTTGATTTGGGTAGTCAGATTAAAGCAGCAGAAGAAAAATTATTAAAACTGCAACAGCAACTGGCGCAAAAGGAAAAGAATAATTGATGCTATCCTATAATTTCAACGACAGTAGGCAGTCAACAGTGGCAGTAGGCAGTAAAGTCCTGATTTTCAATATTCAAATTTTGTCTAAACCCAGTTATTTGAACAGTCTCATTTCAGCAAAAATACCCCATAAGTCCACGAATACAGCGTTACGTTCTCAAAAAATGGATAAAGTAAAAATTATTATTTTTTCTAATATCCGTGTACCTTCATCTGTGGTATAAAGTTACTACCTCTGATTAATAAAGGGACACGGATAATTATATTTAGTAGATAGACACTTCTTAAAACTAAAAATCTCACCTTATGATTCAATTTCTAATATCTTAAATTCAGCCTTAATTTTCACCTCTAAAAAAGTATTTTTTTGCTTAAAATTCACCTTCTTTCCATCAATTAAACAGGATTTAACAGATTCATTAAAACCCATTATTTCTAATTTAATGTAGGAATAGTCCGTTTTATATTTTCCAACTTGTATTTGTTTAATCTGAAATTTTCCCTTATCACTATTGGTAGAAAATATCCTTAAAGAATAATCAGCTTTAGTATAGGCATATCCTTCTCCAGCATCTTCATAAACCCGACTTTCATTCGTGCCAACAAAAACCTTTAAGCTTAATTCTTCTACTTTTTTCTCCCCTGTATATTGCATCACAGGATAATGTGGAATAGCTGCACCAGCTTTGACAAACATCGGAAAAGTACTTAGACCTACTTTGTACTTAATGCTTTGTCTACCCTTATATTTTTCACCTGTCCAGTAGTCATACCAAGTTCCTTTGGGTAAATATACTTTTACTTTTTTAGTATTTGGTTCAATTACAGGCGCAACTAAAATATGGTCCCCAAACATAAACTCTACTTCTTTAGTTAAAGTATTTTCATCTGTTTGGTCATAAAAAGATAACGATCGAATAACAGGCGTACCTTTTTGAACATACTGCCAAAAAGTCGTATATAAATAAGGTAATAACTGATACCGCAACTCGATTGCAGCCTTCGCTTCTGGTGTAAAGGCTTTACCGAAAGCCCAAGGTTCTTGGTCTAATCGGTCTTTCATGTCTCGCTCCTTGACTTTTTTCGCATCTACTTCCGCCGAACCATCATCGTTATTACCCATCGAATGAACTCGATAGAATGGATGAAAAATACCTAGTTGTAACCAACGAACCATTAATTCACCATCAGGATATTGAAAAAATCCACCAATATCTGTTCCTACAAAGGAAAAACCACTTGCACTTAATCGCTGACATTGGCGGTTACCTAATTGCAAATGTTCCCAAGTAGCAATATTATCTCCTGTCCAAACCGCTGCATATCGTTGCCCACCAGAAAAGGTCGCTCTAGTTACTAAAAATGGACGTTTTTCTGAATTTAATTTTTTCAGGCCTGCTGTCGTGGCTCTGGACATTTGTAATCCATAAATATTATGTGCTTTCGCGTGATTAGTGGTATGCCCATCATGGTCATGCAATACTTCATCTGGAAAAGTGCAATGATGCACTTTGAATAATGCTGGCTCGTTCATATCATTCCAAAAACCACTCACCCCATTTTCATTATATAATTCCTCATATAAATCACCCCACCAATCCCTTACTGCTGGCTTGGTAAAATCAGGAAATCCGCAATTAGGAGGCCACACAGGCCCTAGCATTAAATCTCCATTGGTTCTTTTACAGAAATAATCATTTTCGACACCTTGCTTGTAAACATGATAATTTTCATCCTCTCGAATACCTGGGTCTATCATGACTACCGTTTGAAAACCATCTTTTTTAAGGTCTTGAATCATTTTAGTGGGCTTCGGAAAGTGGTCTTTATCCCAAGTAAAACAACGATATCCATCCATGTAGTCAATATCTAAATAAATGGCATCACATGGAATTTGTCTATCTCTAAATTCTTGCGCCACTTCTCTTACTCGTTGCTCTGGGTAATAACTCCAACGACATTGGTGAAAGCCCAATGACCACATTGGAGGCAATTCTGGCAAACCTGTTAACTGAGTATATTTTTCCGCAACCGTCAATAGTTCAGGTCCGTAAATAAAATAATAATCTATATCTCCCCCATCTGCTGCAAAAGAAATTTCTTCTTTACCTTGTTCATCAAAATCAAAATGAGACCGATAGGAATTATCAAAAAAGATACCGTATCCAAGTCCTTGATGTAAGCCAAAATAAAAGGGAATAGCGCGATATAAAGGGTCTGTAGTGGCACTATATCCAAAAGCATCCGTACACCAATTTTGCAATTTCTGGCCTCTTAAATTTAAACTACAAGATTTGTCTCCTAAGCCAAAAAAACATTCTCCCTTAGGAGATTTTTTAGTAACTTTAACCTCTCTTACGCCTTCTAAAATAGTACTTCGGTGATAATAGCTCCGACTAGCATCTTCATTAATCACTTTACCTTTTAAATCCTTCAGGGTAATATTCAAATGCTCTTTACCAACTTCGCAGATAAGCGCATTAGTTTGAATAATATATTTTGATTTCTTTTCTTCAAAAATATAGGGCGTTTCTTTCGGCGAAAAATTGGGGTCAATAGCATAAGAAAAATCTTTTGAAAATTTGCCCGTACTAGCATACCTAAACCGAAGAATCGTATTAGACAATAAGGCTATTTTTAAAACCAATCCATTTTTACAATGAAAGGTAACACCACTATCTTGCTGAATATATTGCTTAATTTTATCAGGATATAATTCAACATGAACATCAGGATAACGCTCCGTCCCAACTGTTTCGGATAAAGGAACAGAAGTTGGTATTTCTGCCTTTGCCTCCTCTATTTGTTGGTTCAATTGTGTTTGTATTTTTTTTAATTGCTTAAACAACCACGATTTTGTTTTTTCTTTTTTTGCCATGTCAATATATTGTGTTTTGCAAACGGTGTTAAAGTTATATTTTCTAGGTGCAGTCGAATAAAATTAAGTTGACTTATGATTTAACGACTTTGCTAAATTAAATTTAGGTATTTTGTATGAAACGAGTAAAAAGGTTGGTTGGCTATTATTCTGTCAATTAATGGGCAAATATAGGGGGATTATGGATAAAAGAATAGAAGAATTCGGTTAAATTTGTAGATTAAAATTATACATCAAGAGCTAGAACAGTAAACTATAAATCACGAAATTCATAAACTTCCTTGAAAAGTATTAATTTATTTATAATTTGGTGGAATTATTAAAGATAATCAATGAATTTTTTTGAAAATTATCGCTAAATTTTCATTTTAGCTCACTAAACTAAACCTCAACTGTGGCAAATATTAAAATACCTAATTTAGAAAATCTTGATTTAGAACCAATTTCTGGAATGGATGCAACTTTTTTATACATGGAAAGGCATAATAGTCCAATGCATGTGGGGAGTGTAATCGTGATGGAAGGATCTTTGGACTTTGACACTTTTAGAAAGACCTTACTTTCTAGATTACATCAAATTCCTAAGTTGCGAAAAAGATTGGTCTATGTGCCTTTGAGTGTGGATTATCCCTATTGGGCGGATGATCCTGATTTTGACATTGATATGCACCTTACCCATATAGCTTTACCAAACCCTGGTGGTTGGAAAGAATTAAGAAGGGTCGCATCTGATGTATTTAGTGAGCCACTTAGTCAAGCTCGCCCACTCTGGTCCTTTACTTTTGTAGAAGGATTAGATACGGTTTCTCAAGTCCCCAAAGGGTCGGTTGCGATTATCTCTAAAATGCACCATGTGATGATTGACGGAGCGGCAGGTGCTGGTTTGATGAGTATCATTTTTGATATGGCGCCTAATACCAAGCCAATTCCAGAACCAAGACCTTACAAGCCTAAGCCATTACCGAATGAGTTTTCTTTGATTGCTAATAGTGCGATGAGTTTTGCTAAAAATCCGCTAAAATTTCCTAGATTAATTAAAGATACCTTATCTGCTACGATAAAGGCAGGTTTTTTATCTAGAGCCAATAATGCGGAGTTGCCTACTGCGCCGTTTTCTGCGCCACCAACCCAATTAAATGGAATTGTTTCGCCGAGAAAAAAATGGAATGGGGTTATATTATCTTTAGCTAGGGTAAAAAAGTTAAATAAAACCATGGGCACTACGCTCAACGATGTGATGTTAGCAATTTGCTCAGGTGCATTAAGAAGATACTTTAATGAAAAAGGGAAATTACCTGCAAAACCATTAGTTGCGATGGTCCCTATTTCAACTCGAACTAAATCAGAGGAAGGACAACAAGGTAACCAAGTTTCTAATATGTTGGTGCAATTGGCGACCAATATTGCAGATCCAATTGAACGCTTAGAAGAAATTCATGAAAATACGGTTAGAGGAAAAACTTATCAAAAAGCAATAGGTGCAAAAACGCTATCCCAAATAGCAGAGGTCGTACCTTATGGAGTAGCGAATCAAGCAGCAAGACTATATTCTCGTTTCCAAATGGCAGAAATGCACAATCCTGTTTTTAATGTAACGATTACCAATGTACCCGGGCCTCAATTCCCATTGTATTTTCGAGACCACAAAGTACATACCATTATGGGAATGGCCCCGATTTTAGATGGAATGGGTTTGATTATCACTATTTTAAGTTATAATGGAATGATTACCATAAGCCCAACATCAGACGCGAAGTCTATGCCCGACCAAGGCACTTTTTCCAAATATTTATTGGATTCTGCCAATGAATTAGAAGCCGCTATTTTAGCCTACGAAAAAAATGGTAATACGAAGAAGGGTGCTAAAGCGAGTACCACCAAAGCAAAAGCGAAATCAGATGCACTTTTTGCACATATTAAAAAATACTTAAAAGATAATCCAACAGCCGTAAAGCCTAAAAGTGGCATTTTTCAATTTCATGTTACAGGAGAAACAGACACTTTTTGGAAGGTTGATTTAAATAAGTCTCCAGCCGTAATTAGCAAAACAAAAGCCGCTAAACCTGATGCTACTTTTACCATTAAGGATGACCATTTATTAAAAATTGGGCAGGGAAAATTGAATATTCAAACTGCTTTTATTCAAGGTCGATTAAAAATTGAAGGAGATACTGGAAAGGCGATGAAATTAGGTGGTCTCTTGATGAAGTTACCTAGTATGAAGGCGTAATTAATATCCAGTAACTTCCCGTTACTGGATATTTTAGAATAGCTAAACTATCCAATAATAGAAAATTACTGGATAGTTTTAGCTATCCCGGTTCCGCCTCCGAACCAGAAGCTCGGCGCAATAAACCCTTAAAAGCATCTTTGACCGTATTTCCACGATTGACAACTTGGTATACTTCTGAGGTAATGGGCATTTCAATGCCATATTGCTCCGCCAATTCCATAACAACCCCGCAAGTTTTTACGCCTTCTGCCACCATCGACATCTCTTCAATAATCTCCTCCAAACTTCTCCCTTTCCCTAATTGCATGCCGACATGCCTGTTTCTACTCAACGGGCTAATACAAGTCGCTACTAAGTCACCCATGCCTGCTAAACCAGAAAAAGTAGCTGGTTGACCACCCATTGCGACGCCTAATCGAGTGAGTTCTGCCAATCCACGAGTAATCACCGCAGAACGTGTATTATCTCCTGCTCCTGCCCCATCTCCCATACCAGCGGCAATGGCAATTACATTTTTTAAAGCACCGCCCAATTCACAACCAACAACATCCTCATTTGTATAGACTCGAAAAAGGCCTGTACTAAATACTTTTTGCAAAGCGACGGCAATCGTATCATCCACCATAGCAATAACAGAAGCTGCTGCTTGACCTGCCATAATTTCTCTTGCCAAATTAGGCCCCGTCAAAACACCTGCTGGATGTCCAGGCATAACCGCTTCAATAATTTCTGTCATCCGCATTTTACTGCCTTTTTCCAGTCCTTTTGATAAACTGATTATCGGAATCCAAGGTCGAATATACGGTTTGGCTTCTTCTAAAACATGCCGAAAACTTTGAGCAGGAACGCCCATCACCAACACATCCGCATCTTTTACGGCGATTTTAATCGAATTAGTTGCTTTTAAAGACGGTGTTAATTTTGCACCAGGCAAATATTTTTCATTGCGATGATTTTCATTAATATCTTTAACAGTCTGCTCATTTCTTGCCCACATAATGGTAGGAGAATTTCTTGCTGTCAATGATGCAACTGTTGTTCCCCATGAACCGCCGCCTAATAAACCTATTTTTAGTTTCATACTTAGTAATTTTCAATTTTCAAT
>JAFMDF010000340.1 GCA_017857395.1 Bacteroidota bacterium
TTGCATAACTCAAAAATACGGGGATTTTTTTTTCCTCGTTTGCACAGCCTATTTTAATGATATATTAAAACGAAAGAATATTTAAAGCAACAGGGCAGTTTTTACTCTAATTTGTCAAATGTCCACCATTGATCCTCATATAATATACCAACAACTCCTTGGTTTTTATTTAGCAATAAAGTTGAAGGAAGCGCATTTCTTTCATTTTTATAGACTTCCTTAAATTGCTTTCCATTCACAATTATTGATTCAACTTGCTGAGTGATTGCATGAATTGGTTCAATAGTTTCTTTTTCTTTATTACTAAATAGCATGGTTTCTGTAGCACCACCACTCCCATTATAACTAACGGAAATGTAGTCATAGAAATTAAATCTATTTCCAGTACTAAAAAATTCGAAGAGCGGACTTATTTGAAATAGAATAGAAAATCCTTTTTCTGGTTCAAAAAGACCTAATTCGAAATATTCAGCATTATAGACTACTTCAAAAGGATTACTATTATCGCATTCTAAAGTTTTTCTAAGGGCGGTCTTAATATTTAGAAAGTTTCTACTTCCTGCAAGTGGTTTGGTATCAATTTGTAATTTAAGCGTTTCACCAGTAGCATTTTTAAGGATTAATCGAGATTTATTTTGCATGCTTACATTGAAAAAACTAAGTGCTTCATTTCCTATTTCTAAATTTTCCAATGGCTGATTGGTAGGACAATCAAGCGCTTCCTTATCAAGGCAGGAAAATAACATCACCAATAGGAAGCATAAATAGATGAAGTTAAAATTTCTTAGCATACCTTTTTAATTAACGTTCTTGTTATATTGTTGAAATACAGTACTTTAAAGCAAGTGATTACCTACCATTAAGCATATAACAATTTAACTATTAATTAGTATAAACGCACACTAATGGATTATTAAATGTTCAAATTTTATCCCTTCCTAAGAGGAATGCAGCATAAGTACAAATAAATGCAGGATTAGTGAAAGTCACAAAACTACTTTCTGAATTTTTGTGGTAAAAAAATGGTAGTGACTTCGCTGTACTAGGGGTTTACAAAAAATTGGTTAGTCAAAAGAAAGAAGGATTTTCTTTAATCATTTTAACCAAAGGTTTCTAGTAATAGCGTAAAGATATGCTCGCATTATATTAACGAGCTATCTCCCGAAACAACGCCAAAGTCACCAATTCATTGGCATAAACATTGGCATAATTGAGGTATCGAGGATTTGCCGAATTTTTAACAATCACCGTCCGTGTCGTCGGGTTAATATAAATCATCTGATGGAAAAATACAGGATAGATGCAAAAGAATGCAGGATGAGTACAAACCCTAATTAATGCTTCCATTTACCTTTGAAGTTATGAACATACAATATAAACAAATTATGAAAAAAGAAGGAAAAATTCATTTTAAAACGACTAGTTCAGAAATCCTAATCATTCAGAAATACAACTTAAAATGAAAACCTTACCCCAAACCTTTCTACAGAAAGTTGAAAAAATCATTCAAGAAAATATAACCAAAAAGGCATTATTCCAACTCCTTGGCGAGACGCTTAATTTAAGTGCTTCGCAAATTTATCGAAAGATAAAAAAACAGACGGGAGTCTCGCCTTCTATTTACATTCGCCAAAAACGATTGGAACAGGCGCATCTATTAATACAAACAAGTGAGTTGTCCATTTCGGAAATTGCAGCTTGGGTAGGTTTTCAAAGTTTAGCCTATTTCTCGCGTTGTTTTTCAAAATATTATGGGTATTCCCCTATGATTTTGAGGCAGCAAACAATTTCAAGGTAACAATGCACGATAAGTACAAGTTTATGCAAGATAAGTGCAAATAATAACAAAACATTACGGCTATCTTTAACCCAAATTAAAGGGGTGCTATTTCACCGACTAAAAATCAAATTTATGCAAAACCCGACAACCCATCTTTTTTAGAGATGCAACAGCAGGTGCTAAAGTTTATTCGAAAATTAAATATAAGATGGTATCTGCTAATGAGATAAAAGTGGATCGGGTGCAGTATCAAGGAATAGAAAGTATGGAGTTGCAGAGTGTATTGAAGCGAATCAATTAAAAACCCCTAACAATAAATGACCGATTGATTAATTAGTCATTTGTTGTTGGATTATCTTAAAAAAGCAATAAATTATTGAATGCATGATAAGTATAAATATTTGCATTATTAGTGCAAGTAGTTGAAATTATCCTTTGTTAATTTTGGGTTTATCGAATCAATATGCTTAATAAAAGAAAAAAATGAAAATTTTTTCACAAATTTCTTCATTTTTTAAAACCCTTTAATTCTTTGACATATAATTAAGATTTTGAATATGTTAAATATTTTATTTTTTTTAAATTAATCAATTTTTTGTTTGTTAAAAATGAAAAATGACCATATATAAGGAAATTGTATGTTGTTTTTTTGTAATATTTAATTATATATTTGTAAGGTACTTACACATATATGAGAAAACTAGACTCCTTCCCTTTTTGTGTTTCTAGTTAAATAAGTCTGGTTTGAATGCTTTAGTTTTTAATGTTAGATGGATAAATTCTTAAATAGAGTTGCCAGCATGCAGTTAAAATAATGCACAAGGCGATTAGACTTATCTTCCCATAATTATCATTATTTAAACTAAGTGCTTGCATATCTCCAATAGGGATAAAAGAGGCCCAATAAAAGGGGTGTACTTCTTCGTGAGGATGATTCTCAATAAAATCTAATTTTGCTTGTCTGAGCGCTGCATCTTTAGTATAGCCTTTCTTGATATAAGTGTAAAAACTTTCCATTATTTCGGTAGTGGTTTGGTCATTAATACTCCAAAGGGTAGTAATAATGCTTTTTGCACCAGCATAAGTGAAACCTCGGGCGAGGGAAATAATGCCTTCTCCTTTTTGCAATTCTCCAATACCTGTTTCACAGGCAGATAAGACAACCATATCTGTTGGTAATTGTAAATTATACAAATCTCGGTTGAAGAGGATTCCATTTTCAAGAACATCTTGAGCAGGAGCAAAAGCAAGATAGGCGTAGTCGCCAATTTGGTCATTTGCCTTGCCATGCGTAGATAAGTGGATGATTTTGTAATCAGCGGCTTTTTTCAAAAACTGTTTTTTAGTTGCCTTATGATTGGTGAAAATAGTGCCACTGATAATTTTTTCAATCGCTTGCACCTCTTGAACATTATGAATTAATGGAGATAAGGCTGATTGAATGTCCTGAATACTTCGGTTAGTAGCAATTTGTTTGCCAGGGAAAAAAGGAGCAAAAGCAATTAAATTTTCTCTTTTTTCAGCATGCTTTTTTGTGCGCATTGCTTGCCATAAGGTGGCAGAATAAGCATAACTAATTTGATAGTCTTTTATCAAATAAGGATGCAAACCAAAAGCAGTAGCATTGAAAACGCTGTCTTTTAAAAATAATTCAAAAGGCAAATATCCCAGAACGCCATCTGGGATAATAATTAATGCCTTACCTAAGGTATATTTTTCTAAAATAGGGGCAAAAAGTTGCTCATATAATTGGTTAGAAGTGGCTACTAAAGTATCGGCATAAGCTTCATATTTTACATCAGAACGCAAATGCTGCAAATGGTAAGTCAATAACGACCGTTGAAATTGTTGTGTTTTTTCAAGAAGCGGAAACTGAATAGGAATTTCTATTAACTGTTGGTCAGAGGCCCCAATAAGCAGGACATAAATTTGCTTTTCGCCAATAAAATAAGAGAGCAAGGTTTGAATTGGTGCTAAATCCAAGGCTTCAGGGTGGATAACTTTAGTGGAATATTTTATTTGAGCATATTTAGGATATTGTTGCGTCATACTGTCAATCAATAATTCTAATTGCCGATTAGTCCTAATTAATGCTTCCGTATTAATATTGGAAGTTTCTAATTGTACCGTTTTCTCTAGCTCATTAATTTGTTGTTTTAATGTTTTTTCTCTGACAATCATGCTCGGTGGAATACCTGCACTTTTGGCGGCATTATTTTCTGTCAAAGCATCTAAGACAATCATCGCTTTGGACTGCTCCGACAGTTGAAAGAGTTTATCGAATAAAGCGGTTGAATTAGACAATTTGTACAAGGCTACATTCGCCATCATTGCTTGCTGGAAAATTGTTTTTGCAGTAGTTGTTAGAAAACTTTTAGATTCATCTGATTCTAGGTTAAGTCGGATTTGGTTAATTAGGATGGCAATAGAGTCGTAAGTAGCAACGGAGGCTTGAAGCGCCTCTTTATTTTGTTCTTTCTGGTATTTAAGAAAAAGGTCTTTTGCTTTATCACTAAGAACTTTTGTAAAATGAGTTTTGGTGGTTATAATGAAATCAGTAGTCGCTGGATTTTCATATAGATTAGTATGAATGAATGATGGCGCAAGATAATTTAGCGATTTTTGACGATGAGATAATGCCTTATCAATTTCTCCTAGCTTTATGTAGGTAGTAGCTTTATTGTTAAAATTTTTAGCTAAATCTAAATTCTTTCCTAGGCCGTTATTGATGTCAATTGCTTGGTTAATATTAAATAAAGCTTGTGGATAATTACCTAGTTTTCGGTGAACAAGAGAAATATTATTGTAATTTTTTGCCAAGTAAGATTTGCTAAGATTAGGAATCGTTTGGTTAATATTAATTGATTGTTGAAAGTTGGGAAGAGCTAATTTTAAAGAATCCATAGCATCGTAGGTAAGGCCAAGGTTATTATAAGCATTTGCCATATATTCTAAATCATCGACTGATTTATTGGGAAGTGTTTCATAAATTTTAGCGGAAGCAGTTGCAAAATAAAGCATCTTCGATAAATTCAGTTGCTTATGGTATAACAGCCAAAGGTTTTCATAAACCTCTGAAAGCAAGGAATAATCATCTTTCGCTATGCTTTTATACAATTCTAAAGTAGTTATCAAATAAACTTCAGCAGGTTTAAAATCCCTTAAATTTGAAAGTGCTATGCCTAAATCTTGATAAGTCTGAGCAAGTAAAAAAGAATCTTTGTTTGTTCTTTCAAGGTGGAGGTCTAATGATTTTTTAAGAAAAGAGGCAGAGGGTTCATATTGTTCTAAATAAAAATAGCTTGACCCTATATTTCTATAAGTCTTGATGATGTCTAAATGATTTTCTTGGAATATTTTTTTTCTAAAATTTAACGCTGTTTCCCAGTTTTTAATGGCTGTTAAATCATCCGCTATTTGAAAGTAAGCAACCCCTAATTTATGATAAGCGAAGCCAATAAGTGAATCCGAGGTAACTCCGCTGACGCTTTTTTCAATAGCAGCTTTTAATATCTTAATAGACGGTTCAAAGTCATCATTTTTTTGATAATTCAGCGCTTCTTTAATACGGATTCTAACATAGTCATTATCTGTTAGTGGAGTATTAGCATTTTGTTGGAGCTGTTGATAAATAGTATTGGCGGTATCATATAAGCCTAGCTGACTTAGCGAATCTGCTCGCTGTTCTTGCACGAGATAATTATGCTGAGCATAAGCAGGCACAACAAAAATGATGAAAAAGAATAGGAATTTGAACCTCATAATAAATAACCTTTTTGATTGACACAAAGTAAGGAGAAAACTATAAAATGATGAGAGAAAAAGTAATTAACTACACATTTTTATCAATGGCTAGTAAAGTAGCTAAAAAAGCTGCTGAAGTAGGTAGGAAAACCTTACTGTTTTGTCTACTAAATTTTCTATTGATACCCCATTTTGTTTTGGCACAAAACACTTATGTTGTCAATGCCACGGATGATACCAATGATGGAACTTGTGATGCCATACATTGTAGCTTAAGAGAAGCTATGGCAAAATCCGAAACGGATGGAGTGAATAGCCATATTCATTTTAATATTTCAGGGACTGCACCTTTTATAATCCAACCAGATACTTTTTTACCACAGATATATAAGGAGAATTTAATCATTGACGGAAGTACTCAACCGAATTGGGAAATTGGAGATATTATTATTGATGGAACAAATGGTGGAAATACTAGTGGTTTACGTTTTAGAGCATCTGCATCAAATTTTAGTATTTATGGCCTGCAAATACAAAATTTCACTTCCTCGGGGATTAGCATAGGAGACAATGTGTTAACAGATACTTGTAGAAATATTATTATTGGCGCTCTTAATAAAGGAAATATTATTGTCCAAAATAAAAGTGGAATAAATAGTGTTAGAGCCGAAAATATTTTGGTGCAATACAATTATCTAGGAACGGACGAAAATTTCACAGCTGACTTAGGGAATGAAGTAGCAGGAATTGAATTTGAATTCGATGGTACCCAAATTATTGTTCAACATAATGTATTAAGCGGAAATGACTATAAAGGAATAGGCGTAGGTAACATAAAATCTATTCTTATTAAAGATAATTACATTGGGATGGACACAACTGGATTAGTTAACCTAGGAAATGGGAAACACGGAATTCTTTGTACTTCTGCGGAAGCTATAACTATTGAAAATAATTGGATTGGCTATAATAAAGACTTTGGTATCTTTATTAGAAGCGATACGGGTAAAGTCCTTAATAATTATATAGGCACAGACCCTAAGGGATTGATTGACATAGGAAATATTGAATACGGCATCTATCATGATATAGGTGTATTACAATTAAAAAATAATCTCATCGCTTATAATCGGCAAGGAATCCGTTCTTCAGTAGATATAGAAAATTCACAGAACAGCTTCTTTTGTAATAGTACGATAAGTATAAGATTAGATTTAGAAGATCAAACGAATCTAAAAGCGCCTCCTATCATCAATAGTGTGACGACTAATATTCAAGGAATTTCGGAAGTAGGAGATACAGTAGAAATATTCATAAGCGACCAATCAGATTGTACTGCCCCTTGCCAAGGCAAAACATTACTTGGAAGAGTCGTAGCAGATGGGACGGGTAATTGGTTATTACCAACACCAGATACCTTAAAAAGTGGAGATGTTTTGACCGCTACTGCGACTAATACTGCTGGTCGGACTTCTGAATTTTCGATATGCTATATTGTTTTGCCAGATGAATGTGCTTTTCCACAACTGATGTCTATTCATGAAGAACCTTGTAATACGGTTGGGACTGTTTTAGATTTAAAACAATTGACCACTTCCACTCCTCCACCTTCTTCCTCTTGTAGCAATACTTATCAAGGAAACGATGCTTGGTTTGAATTAATCGTCCCTTCAACGGGTAATTTATTAGTTCGAGCCAATATTAATAATACAGTTACACCAGTTATTGAAGCTTATACAGGCACTTGTAATAATTTGGTTCTACAACAATGTGAAGTAATGGATTCGATACCTTTTGCCATTGTATTTGAAAATTACACCCCTGGGGCTAGGCTTTATTTACGAGCATGGGATAAAGATAATACATTGGTAAATAGCCCAAGTACAGCTTTACTTCATTTAACGGCTCATGAATTGGATTTGCAGAAAGACAATTGGCAAATCTGCGATTTAGAAAATAATTTAATTAATGGCAACCCAACGATTTTAAGTGAAAGAGATGCTAATAATTTTATTTTAGAATATGATGAAAGTGCTACTCCCGAAGAAATTGCTGCACTAGAACAGTTATTAATAAATGATGGGGCAGTCTTAATAGATAATTTTGTCTGTAATGCAGCGAAATTGCAACTTTGGAAAACAGCCAATCCCGTAGAGATGGAAGATTGCCGCCAAGGTGCAAAAAAAAGAGGCAATGTTGATACCACCAACTATAATTATGTATTTGAAACCGTAGAATTTCAAGTCAATAGTTATGCTATCGGACAACAAACTGCCACAGATGTTGCGATGGATAAAGAGGGTAATTTTGCCATGGTTTGGACGGATATACAGAGAGGTCATAATTATGGTCGAGTTTACAGAAGTAGCGGCAATCCAATTACCCAAGAATTTCAAATTGGAGCAAGCGATAAAAGGCAATTTATATCTAGTATCGCAATGGATGATAATGGGGATTTTATATTGGTCTGGTATGAAATTAATTCGGCTTCGGTAGCCTCCACGTTTAGGGTTTATGGTCGGCAATATAACGCAAATGGTGACCCCAAGAGCGTTCCGTTTGAAATCAGTCTTACGTCCGAACAGACAAACCCTAATGATACCACTATATATAATATAGCCCGCTTCGGAGTTAATCCAAAAGTAAATTTGGATGCTTCAGGAAATTTTGTAGTGGTTTGGCATGCCAATGAAAGTGTTTTTGCTCAGCGATATGACAATACTGCTGCTTTAGTCGGAGATATTATTTATGTAGGGGATGCATCAAATAATGTTTCTGAACCTCAACCTGCGGTGGCAGTAAATAATGCAGGCGCTTTTGTATTGGTTTGGACGGGTTTAGACGCAGATGAAACGGGTATTTTCGCCCAGCGATACGATAATAATGGTCAGCCTACAGGAGGTGTTATCCAAGTGAATACGGAGCAGCAAAAAATCCAAGGGTATTCAGATATAGCTATACAAGAAGATGGCAGTTTTATTATAGTTTGGGAAAGTTATGAGCAAGAAGGAGTGGGATTGGACTATGGTGTTTTTGGGCAGCGATTTGACGCCAATGGGAACAAAGTTGGAACAGCATTTCAAATCAATTCCTATACGGCAGATGCGCAGCGAATGCCAAGTATTTCCCTTTTTGAAGATGGTACGTTTGCAGTAACTTGGAGTAGTTTGGGGCAAGATGGCTTTGCCGAAGGGATTTATGCTAAATTTTTTGATGCAACGGGCAATCCAATTGCACCAGCTTTTGATGATTCCGCAAAGGGTTCTTTGGGAGAAGAATTTAGAATGAATTCCTATGAAGACCCAGAACAGGAAAGACCCAAAACGGCTACCAATGGTCAAAATATCCTAATTGGGGCTTGGGAAGATGGGGCAAATGATGGCTCTTTTACAGGTATTTTTGCACAACGATATGAAGTAATCGAAAGTGATAATACTAAAATATTTTACCCAATTGGGACCGCTACACCTTCTACTCTTTTAGGTGATCCATTAGATTTTCCTACCACCATTTATACGCCTAATCTGACAAATAAAACAGCAAGAATAGGGGTTATTGACACAGGCATCGATAGTGACCACCCTTATTTAGTCAATGCACTTTGGACAAATCTTGCTGCAAATGACCCAGATAATTGTGTGTTACTAGATATTTTGGGCTATGATTTTGTCAACGAAACAGGGAATCCAAATGATATTGATGGTCATGGCACTAAAGTAAATGGAATGATTGCGAGGGATTTTGAAACGGGTGTGCAATTAGAATTAATGAACTTGAAATTCCATGAGGCCAATAGAGGGAGTGTTTTTGATGCAATATGTGCGATTTATTATGCAGTGGATAATGGGGCAAATATTTTGAATCTTAGCTGGGGATTTGAAGCGGCCGAATTTCCTAGTATTTTAAACAGGGCTTTAAAATATGCTGCGGATAATGATGTTTTAATCATTACAACCGCTGGAAATACAAGTAAAAATAATGATAAACTTA
>JAFMDF010000058.1 GCA_017857395.1 Bacteroidota bacterium
TGTCCGAGGCAGCTTCAAAACTTGGACTTCATTTCAACTCCTTTAAAAAAAGAGCTATTGAATTAGATTGTTACAAACCTAACCAAGCAGGCATCGGTATTAGGAAGAATATGCCTAGAATTCCGCTTTCAGAAATTATTAAATACAATCTTCACCCAAATTATCAGACCTATAAATTAAAGCAGAGACTACTTGAGGAAGGCATTAAAGAAAACCGCTGTAAAACTTGTGGTATTTCTGCATGGAATGGTCAAGTGATTAATATGGAATTGCATCATATTGACGGGGATAGAACGAATCATTTATTAAAGAACTTAGAAATGATTTGCCCGAATTGTCATAGCCAAACAGATAATTATAGAGCTAAAAATAAATAAAATAATTAATTTGAACTACTTTAAAATGGGATTAGATGATTTTATAAATGAAAGGTTAGAATGATTAAAATATCTTATTGACCTACTAAAAAATTAAAAGATGAAGCAAACTAAAATTAATGTTCAAAAAGTAATTAACACCATTGATGGTGCTTTTGATAGATTAGAAAAAGGTATTCCTAACACTAAAATTTCCAAATCTGGAAAGCAAGAAAGAATTGGAGGAAGCTATTGCATTAGCAGAATCTATCAAAGCTAATATACAAACAGATAAAGCCAAGCGAGCGTAGTGAAGATTGGCTAAAAAATGAAGGAGTAAGAGATAACACTTATAATTTTAACTAGAGTTAAAACAATAAAAGCCCTTGGAACAATATCATCCAAGGGCTTTTAAATTTAATCATACAGACTTTAAAACAGCATTAAGCAGCTTCTACCACTTCCTCTTTATCCTCCGCTTCTAATTGTACTTGAAAAAACTGAACAAAGTCAGCCAAAGTCATAAAGCCTTTATCGCCCTCTCCTTGGATACGAACACCTACACCACCAGCATCAGCCTCTTTCTCTCCAACGATTAATAATAAAGGAATCTTCTTTAATTCATTGTCTCGAATTTTTCGACCAATACTTTCATTTCTATCATCCACAAATCCTCTAATATCTTGGTTGGCTAATTGAACGACTAAGTCATCGGCATAGGCATTATACTTATCGCTAACAGGCAGGATGACAAATTGCTCAGGCGTTAACCATAATGGGAACTTACCCGCTGTATGCTCAATTAAAACACTCATAAAACGCTCTAAAGAACCAAAAGGCGCACGGTGAATCATTACAGGTCGGTGCTTTTCATTATCAGAACCAATATATTCTAATTCAAACCGATCTGGTAAATTATAATCTACTTGAATCGTCCCCAATTGCCATTCTCTACCCAAAGCATCCTTTACCATAAAGTCTAACTTAGGGCCATAAAATGCGGCTTCCCCTAATACCGTAACCGTTTTCATGCCTATTTCTTGAGTAGCTTCGATAATGGCACTTTCCGCATTTTTCCAATTCTCATCCGAACCAATATATTTTTCTGGTTTAGATGGGTCTCGCAAGGAGATTTGAGCCGTATAATCTTTAAAGCCCATCTTTTTAAGAACAGTCTCTGTTAAATCCAATACATTTAAAAACTCACTTTTTAACTGTGATTCCGTACAGAAAATATGGGCATCATCTTGCGTAAAACCTCTTACTCTGGATAAACCGTGTAATTCTCCACTTTGCTCATATCTGTAAACCGTTCCGAATTCAGCAATCCGTAAAGGCAATTCTTTATAAGAGTGCGGTCTATGTGCGTATACCTCACAATGATGTGGACAGTTCATTGGTTTTAACAAAAACTCCTCATCTGTCTTTGGTGTTTTGATTGGCTGAAAACTATCTTCTCCGTATTTCGCATAATGTCCAGAAGTAACATATAATTCTTTCTTACCAATATGCGGAGTTGTCACCAATTTATACCCACGCTTTACTTGCTCATCCTGCATGAATTTCATCAATCGCTCTCTTACCGCATTTCCTTTTGGCAACCAAATTGGTAAACCTGCGCCTACTTTCTCAGAGAACATAAATAGATCCATTTCTTGACCTAATTTTCTATGATCTCTTTTCTTTGCCTCTTCCAGCATCGTTAAATACTGTTTCAATTCCTTTGCTTTTGGAAAAGAAACCCCTCTTAAGCGCACCATTTGTTGTCGAGATTCATCTCCTTGCCAGAATGCTCCACCAACTTTCATAATCTTTACTGCCTTAATCACGCCAGTATGTGGAACGTGCGGCCCTCTACACAAATCAATGAAATTACCTTGGGTATAAAGCGTCAAAGCTTCGTCTTCTCCTCTTTTCTCGATTAACTCTAATTTATATTCATCCCCTTTATCGGTGAAATATTTAAGGGCATCTGCTTTTGTAATGTCTTGGCGAACAAATTTATTCTTTTGCCGAGCCAATTCTAACATCTTATCCTCAATCTTCTTAAAATCACTTTCTGAGATTTTATGTTCGCCTGGGTCAATATCATAATAATAGCCATCATCGATTGCTGGTCCCGTTCCGAATTTTATACCTGGATAAACGGCTTCAATAGCTTCTGCCATCAAGTGCGCTGTCGAGTGCCAAAAGGTCATTTTTCCATCCTTATCTCTCCAGGTCAATAACTGTACGAGTGAATCGCTATTAATTGGTCGGTCGGCATCCCAAACCTCTCCATTTACCTTGGCGGATAAGACGTTTCGTGCTAAACCAGCGCTAATCGACTCTGCTACTTGCATCGAAGTTACGCCTGCTTCGTATTGGCGAACGCTGCCATCTGGAAGTGTGATATTAATCATTGCTTATGTAAATTTTTATATGGAAACCTTCAAAATATTGAAAATTTGGAAGGTTTAATGTCAATTCCTACGATTTTTTGATACGAAAAGTTCAAATATGGCTGCAAAAATAGGTATTTTTTAAATAGTACAAATCTATTTATTACCCAACTTTTTAAAGATTTGAAGCATCTTCCAAAATATGAAGTCAATCGTTTATTTTTCCGCACTACTTGTTCTATTATTCTTGATTCCAGATAAATTAGATTTAAGAGGACATTGGCATGTTTATCCGCTAAAAGGAGCGAAGTTAGAAGATGTAGCTTATACGACTATGGAAATAAATAACGATGAGACTGCCAGTTTTGGACTATCAGATTATGATTATATGGGGCGTTTTAATGGGGAAATTGATACTTGGAAGAAAACAATAAAATTTGGAGGAGAATGCAGGATATTAGATTTTGATTATAAATTTAAGGAGCATTATTTACTGTTAACACAACAAGAGTACGGAGGAGAATTTAAAGCAGTTCGATGTGAGTCAGATTGTTGTGATCAACAAAAAGATTTTTTTTCTTACCAAAAACATGTGGAAATAGACCTACCCGTAGCTATAGATACAATAGGCTTAATCAAAAATAAATTCCTGAGTATATTAGAAAAACGATTGCTCTATGGTATTACCAAGAGAAAGTATCATATCAATTGTTTTGGCTCGCCACAAGCATTAGTGCTGGATGAAAAAGTATCGAATATACTTGATATTCCTATTTGGAATGAGAAGATAAAAATAAAGTCTCCTAAAGCACATCATCCTCTTTTTAAAGTAGTAATTTATGCAGATAAAGAAGTAAGCCTGAGTAAGATTAAGGAAGGTTTAAAGAAGTGCAAAGATAGGGTATCAGCGAGTGTATTTCGCTTTAAGAAGTGAATCGGTTCATCAGGGTTTCAAAATATGGCTAAAACCATTTGATTTATCCAACTTAGAAGCATTAAATAAATCAAATGATTTTAGAACGGTAGAAGAATGGTTGAATCTTAGTTCAACAACTCCAAACTAACTTCAACAACGCCCGCCTTCGTCAAATCAATCACTTTAGCAGCAGCGCCAGACAAATCAATAATCCGAGGTTGTCCTTTTTTACCTATTGCTTTAGCAGGATTAGGCCCTCTATCATTAATTCTCACTTCTACACATTGATTGGTATCCAAACGACAAACTTTTACTTTAGAATTATAAGGTAAAGTCCAATGAGCTGCGGTCATCGCTTTTCTATTATATTTTTCGCCATAAGCAGTGGTATTGCCATGGAATTTTTTATGATAGTAACTAGCTTCTCCTGTCTGAACAATTCTATTCACTGCATTTTGAATGACTGGCGGAGCAGCTGGTACTGGTTTTTCGACTACAGGAGCAGGTTTTGGAGCAGGTTTTAAATTAACCGCTTTAGGGGCTGGTTTTGCATCCAATGCAACAACAAAACCATCTATTCCCTTTTTCTTAGCAAATTGCTGATAGCTAACTGCTGCGTTTTTTTCCGCAAAAGGGCCAATTAGCACTTTATAAGTTGTTGTTTGCCCTGCACCTTTATCCAATTTAACCATTAGGTTTTTAAACCATTCACCTTGTAAATCTGTCGCATACTTAACGACATTAGCGTAGTCTGAAAAAGTAGCTACTTGCAAAGCAAAACCTTCTTTTTTTACTCGTTTTACTTCTAATTCATATAAATCACTAGGTTGGTAAGTTGCTGCAAATTCTTTTCCATAATTGACAGGTACAGCAGCTTTGGAAGCTTGTGCTTGTAAATAAATGTAGCTAAATAATGATAAGGTAGTTAAAAAGAATAATTTTCTCATAATCAATTTTTTTGCGCTTTCTTATATAAGATTTCAAGTTACTCGTAACTCCATAAAGACGCAACTATTCCGTAATTTATTGTCAAAAAAACTCAAAAATATTATAAGGAATGAATAGAATTTGACATCTAAAGAAATTGAAAATGGACGTTTTTGAGATGGAAAATCAAACGATTACCCTAAAATAAATTTACTCGGATATTCACTTTTGTTAGAAATAACGAGCATAAGCATTAAAAAATAAAAAAAGGGTTTAACAGGGTAGGCAAAACTTAATATTTTTAATCAAATTTCGCTTACGCTATTAAACCCTTTTACTAGTTTATTAGAAATGCTTAAGTTTATCCTGACACTAAAGTACCAATGGCTTCTCCTCGAATAATCCGCATTAAATTATCTCGTTTATTAATATCAAAAATAACAATTGGTAAATCATTTTCTTGGCACATGGTAAAAGCGGTCATATCCATAACGCTATACCCAGCACTAATCACTTTAGCAAAACTCAATTTATCGAATTTTGTCGCAGTAGGGTCTTTTTCTGGGTCAGCAGAATAAATACCATCAACTCTAGTACCTTTTAAGATAACATCGGCACAAATTTCATTGGCTCTTAAGGCCGCAGCAGAATCCGTCGTAAAATAGGGACTACCTGTACCCGCAGAAAAAATAACGACTCTACCTTTTTCAACGTGTCGAATAGCTCTACGTCTAATATATGGTTCTGCTATTTGCTCCATTTTAATGGCGGTAACTAATCGAGTAAAAACGCCTTGTTGTTCTAAAGCGCTTTGTAAAGCCATTCCATTAATAACGGTTGCCATCATTCCCATATAATCGCCTTGCACGCGCTCAATACCTGAAGATTTAGCTTGTAAACCCCTAAAGATATTACCTCCTCCAATAACAACGGCCACTTCGACTCCTGCTTCTTGTACTTCTTTAATCAAAGTCGCATAATGCCTCAATACATCTGCAGATATACCAAATGATTGGTCTCCCATCAGTGACTCTCCACTTAATTTTAATAAAACTCTTTTATATTTTAAAGACATAGTATATGAAAATGAGTATATGATAAAATGAGTAAATAATTAAACTAGGAGTGAAATCGTCAGCCATTATTATTTTAATTGAAATAATAATCTTTACTCAACTTATCCCGAATTTTCGGAATTTTTTCATTCAATCATTTAATCATTTGATACAAATCGTAAACTTATAAAAAAAGGCAAAAAAAAAGCGAATCATTCAAAAGAATAATCCGCTTTTTTAATTAGATACTTTACTTAAGCACTACATG
This sequence comes from Bacteroidota bacterium, assembly GCA_017857395.1. Taxonomy (GTDB): domain Bacteria; phylum Bacteroidota; class Bacteroidia; order Chitinophagales; family Saprospiraceae; genus JAFMDF01. The sequence goes on from JAFMDF010000058.1 coordinate 5,904, forward strand.
CTTAAATTCGGTAACTGTTAATTTCTTATCAATACTTTGTAAGTATTGAGTAATTGATTGCTTATTACTCTTTACATACATTTGATTTAGTAAAGTTTTTTCTTTATAAAACTTATTCAATCGTCCTGTAGCAATTCTATCTAACATCGCTTCTGGTTTACCTTCTTGTCTAGCTTGCTCTCTACCAATCTCAATTTCTTTTTCCACAATAGTTGCATCAACACCATCTTTATCTAAGGCGATTGGATGCATAGCTGCTACTTGCATAGCAACATTCTTTCCTGCTTCAATTAGGTTTGGTCCTTCCAAGTTTAAAGCAACCAATACACCTGCACGGTAACCTGCATGGATATAAGGAATTACTTGACCTTCACCAGCAGCAGTTTCAATCTTTCCATATTGGCTAATCTCCAACTTTTCACCAATTACTCCAATCTGTTCTATTAATTTCTCAGAAACAGATAGTCCTCCATCGTAAGGCAAAGCCAATAAGTCTTCTAAAGTGTTCGGTTTTTCTTTCAATGCTAATTCAGCAAAAGAGTTTGCTAAAGCAATAAAACTTTCTCCTTTAGCTACGAAATCAGTTTCGCAACCTAACTTCATGATAACCCCATTATTTCTATTCTTAGAAGTCAAAGCGATAACCACACCTTCTGATGCGTCTCTATCTGCACGTTTTCCAGCCAACTTTTGGCCTTTTTTTCGCAATAAGTCAATTGCTGTATCTGTATCTCCTTCCGCCTCTACTAATGCTTTTTTACAATCCATGAAACCTGCACCCGTTATATCTCGCAGTTTTTTTACGTCTAGAGCAGAAATCTTCATTATTTTAAGATTAATTTGTTATTAGAATATTCGTTAAATAATTGCTGTATTGATACTTGATAATCCCTGAGGATGTTACTTTAATTATACCAATAATTAATTATTATAAGACTAAGCAGCTGCTTCTTGCTTCTTATTCGATTTTGAACCTTGTCTTTCGTTCAACCCTTCTTGAATACAAGCTGCAAAGTAATCTACAATTATTTTTACAGATTTAGAAGCATCATCATTAGCAGGAATGGCAAAATCTACTTGGTTAGGGTCAGAATTAGTATCAACCATACCAAAGGTCTTCAATCCTAATTTGTGAGATTCTTTTACCGCAATATGCTCATGCTCAATGTCTACGATAAATAAAGCAGAAGGCAAACGGTTTAAGTTAGCGATACCCCCTAATACTTTATCCATCTTATCTCGCTCTCTGGTCAAAGTTAAACGCTCCTTCTTCGTTACGCTTAATTTTGTATCAGCTAACATAGAGTTGATGTTCTGCATTTTCTTGACAGACTTACGAATAGTAGAAAAATTCGTCATCATTCCCCCAGGCCATCTATCCGTTACATACGGCATATTAACACTCTTCGCAGCATCTGCTACAATACCTCTTGCTTGCTTCTTAGTAGCAACAAACATGATTTTTTTGCCTGCTTTAGCCATTGCTTTAGCTGCTTTCCCAGCCTCTTCCATTGCTTCAAGCGTTCGATTAATATCTATGATATGAATCCCTTTTCTTTCCATAAAAATGTAAGGAAGCATTTTGGGATTCCATTTACGCTTTAAGTGGCCGAAGTGAACACCTGAGTCCAAAAGTTCCTTATAAGTTGGCGTCTCCATATTATCTTAAATTGTTAGTTTTTAAAATTTGTGAATTGCTGCATTGCACGAAGCAACCCAACAATATAACCAGGAAGCGAATTAACGCTTAGAGAACTGGAAGCTCTTTCTTGCCTTTGGCTTACCGTACTTCTTACGTTCCACCACTCTTGAGTCTCTAGTTAAGAACTTCTGAGATTTTAATGGAGAACGGAATTCTTCATTTAATTTCACTAAAGCTCTAGAAACGGCCATTCTAACTGCTTCTGCTTGTCCTTTGAAGCCACCACCTTTTACATTTACTTTAAGGTCGTAAATGTTTTCTGCTTCTACTATTTTGAAAGGCTCAATGACCTTGTCTTGAATATGCACTTGTGGGAAGTATTCTTTAAGCCCTTTGCCATTAATGACAACCTTGCCTTCACCTTTTGTTAAATAGATTCTAGCGACAGATGCTTTTCTTCTTCCAATAGCATTAATCATTTCCATATAATACGATTAATTTTGAATGTTAAATTTGTCAGCAATAACTTATTTAAGTTCTGCTGGTTTTTGTGCTTGGTGCGGGTGTTCTGTACCTGCATAAGCAAATAATTTTTTGAACATTGCTCTTCCAAGCTTATTCTTTGGCAACATACCTTTTACCGCTTTTTCAATAATGAAAGTTGGCTTTTTAGCAGCCATTTGAGCAGCAGTTGCATATTTCTGTCCACCTGGGTAACCAGAAAAAGTAATGTATTGCTTCTGGTCCATCTTCAATCCTGTGAATCGAACTTTATCCGCATTGATAACAATGACATTATCACCTGTATCAACATGCGGTGTATAAGAAGCCTTATGTTTGCCTTTTAATACATGTGCAATTTTTGTCGCCAAGCGACCGACTATTTCACCTTCAGCATCAATAATAAACCACTTGCGGTCTACTGTTTCTTTATTCGCTGACTGCGTTTTATAACTTAATGTATTCACGCTTAATCTTTTTAATAAATTAAAATTAATGCCCAGTTAGGGCTGCTTTTTTGAAAAGCTTTGCAAAGGTATATGCCTTTCTAGGATAAAACAAGCATTTAAGGGTATTATTTTTAACTGTGCATTTGTAACTAGTTGATAATCAGTTTTATTTTCGCACATTTTTTTAGTAACTGTGTTTTGTGAGTTGTTTTGGAGGAGTATTTTGGGGGGATTTGTATTACTGAATTTAATCGACCTTTATTTTTTAAAGAGAATCAACTTTGGTGGATTAATACATCAATCTATAGAGACTATTTTGGAGACCCCCTGTTGGTTTATTGAAAATGATGCCAATAAGTTAAAGAGGACTACTTTAAATCTTCACATATTTCTAGCAACCAACTTCGATTGGTCAATAATGGCGTATTGTTTATCTTGTCTATCATTTTAGGGATTTTTTGAGGTTTAGCTCGCAAAACTTGTTGTAATAACATCGTGAAATTAAGGTAGGTCTCCCTGAAATTTTGAGCGATCTTTTTGTTTCTACGGAGATAGATACTGAAGGAGGCAATTAAGGCAAAAAGGGCTTCTATTTCTTGATTTTCATAATAGATTTTTAAGAGCATTTCTTTAGCACCAAGGCTATAAAAAATATCCGAAAATTCTACTAATAGAAGTTGGTATTGAGCGGTTTTATAGTCTTTTCGTCTAAATGCTAAATCAGCCAAATTATAATGTAGTGCATCTTCTTGAAACTCTATGGCTAATTTTTGATAATACTTTTGAATAAATTGTTCTGTCCAATCATATCTTTTCAAATTTAATCCCAGTCTTACTGCATTTTTAAAAGTCCATGGTGATAAATAGCCATTGACAAATAAGAATTCTTGTTCTATGCCTACCATATATAATTTAAGGCATTCTTCTACATAATAAATTTGATTGGCACTACTACTAATTTGAGCAACACAATAATTAATCGCATATAAATAAATGGTTCTTTTTTCTTTATTAGGAAGCTCTTCTTGATAAATAGATAATATTTCTTTTAACCTCTCAAAATGTGCTTCTGCATTTTCCTTTTTTAAAGTGTAGAATATTTGCAAATAAATAGCAATTAAAGGAATTGCTTGTTCTTCCTCTTGCTCCAGATACTTAACTACCTCTTCTATAAATTTTAATTCATAATCGTCTACCAAAACTTTGGAACGATTAATCATCTCACAACTATACTTCAACTTATTTAAAAAATAAAATTCATCTAAACCATTTGCGACATCTTGTAAATGAGCATCATACTTTCGAATATTTTGTATAGTGTAGTGTAAATTGGCAATATCAGATAATTGATATTTATAATAATAATAATCAATACTTTCTATTTGGTGAAAGATTAATTCTTTTGAAATTTTTTCTGCTCGACTTTTATAATGTTTATCTAATTTCCGATTGACCAAAGCATCTAATAAAAAATTATTCATTAAAGGAGTACTCGATTCAAGTTTTCTTTCAATTAAAAACCGCTCTGCCTGCTTTAGCAAATAATTCATCACATATTTTAGTTGCTTATCATCATAAGGTTGAGTTGGAAATATTTTTTTAAAAACAAAGGCATTATTTAACTTAGCTTCTGGAAAATCAGGCGCTAAGGAGGCGATATATTGGTAAAGTTTAACTATATCTTTTCGTTTATTAAAGTAGGGCGATTCTAAAAATTCTCGAAAACGCCGCCATTCTTTTTTCTCAAAAGTGCTAAATAAGCTAATTAACTTACTATCTTTCATTCTATTTTTCGATTTTTTACAAAATTAAGATAAAATATAAATTATTAATAATCAGTATTTTAAATCAAAAATAACTTATTTTTTAATAAAGAAAGGTTTTTGAAAAATAAAAAATAATTCGATAATTACACAAAAATGTAATTGTTCTAAGCTTAAGTTACGGCTACCTTTGTATCAGGAAAAAAAGAAACTGTATTTTTACTTTATTTCAAACAAATAAGCAAAAACATAATTTATGAAAAATATAGCCTTAATTGCTGTTTGTAGTCTCTTTTTTTCTCAAACGTTCTTTGCACAAACAGTTAGACCTGGTGATGTTAATAATAATGGCATCGTCAATGAATTTGATTTACTGTATCTCGGTTTAGCTTTTGGAGAAACGGGGACTGCTAGGGCAACCATTGATAGCAGTTGGACCGCACAAACAATTATAGAAAATTGGAATGGTTCTTTCCCAAATGGACTCAATTTTGTTTATGCCGACTGTAATGGGGATGGTATGGTATCGGAAGCAGATGCAGATGTCATAGAAAAAAATTATTTACTATCACATAATGATGTCCCTTTTATTCCTGATGATGTATTAGCTGGAGTAGCTGGAGAAGACCCTAAAATAGTTTTTTTAACAGAAGATTTAGTAGTGCCAGAAGGTGGTTCTATAGATTTAGATGTAGGCTTAGGTTCCGCCAATATTCCAGTTGATAGTATACTAGGCCTAGCATTTACCATCAAAGTAAATCCCGAATTATTTCAAGGCAATCGAATCCAATTCAAATTTGAGAAAGATTCTTGGTTAGGTGCAGATGATGCCGTTAGTATTACTAAAAATTTAAAACAAAATCCTAAGGCAAATGGGCGATTTACGGTGGCATTTACTCGAACAGATAAAATGCCCGTTGCCGATTTTGGATTAATTGGAACGGTCTCTTTTGTTTTAGAATCAGATGTAATAAATTTATTGATGACTGATTCTCTCCAAGTTCAAATTGACAGCGTTATTATAACAGATGATAATTTAGAACCACTACCTGCTATCGGCAATAGCATTAATTTACAATTAGAAGAATTAATTGATAGTACTACTACAAGTACTTATAATCCAATTTTAGAACAAATAAAAGTATTTCCAAATCCCACATCTGGTTGGTTATTAATTAAAACAGCAAATATCCAAACAGCTTATTTTGAAGTCTTGAACACACTCGGTCAAGTTGTTCTTCATCAAAAAGGAACAACAGATAATTTCCAAAGTTTAGACCTGCGACCTTTCCCACAAGGTAGCTATTGGCTAAGATTTTATACCGAGTACGGACTAAAGCAGGAACATATCCAAAAGTTTTGACAAGTATTCTAATCCCTTGAACAAACCCAGTCTTCGGGCTGGGTATTTTTCCAACACAAGCTAATGAACAAGCTTAGGAACAAACACTCTTTTTTGAAAAATTTACCAGAGCCGATTTTTAGCTAGACGTAATGCGATTTTAAATCGCATTGCGGAAGCTTAAAAACCATTTTAAGACCCCATATTTCAAACAACAACGCCCTCACTACAACAACAAATTTATTACTATTATAAAATATCAACCATGAACCGATTTATGCATGGGCTAATCGCCCTATTATCTATTTTCTTTTTTAGTGCTTGTGATGATGGTTTTTTAGAAACGGATATTCAACCGCAAAATGCTATTACTGCTACTAATTTTAAAATCCGTATGACGGATGCACCAATTGATTATGAAGAAGTAAATATTGATTTACAAGGTGTTATCATTTACGGCAAAAGCAAAAAAGTTGCTGATTCTTTAGAATTAGGGACCAATGCAGGTATTTATAACCTGCTTGATTTTCAAAATGGGATTGATACCTTGATTGCGAATGCCATGATTACAATTGATACGATTAAGGAAGTACGACTTATTCTTGGCGATAATAACACCGTAAAAGTAGATGGAGAGATATTTGATTTAACCATTCCTGGCAATGCCAAAAATGGACTTAGAATTAAATTGTGTATCCCTCTAACAGACTTCGATGAATTTATTTTAAACATTGATTTCGATGCTGAAAAATCTGTAAAAAAGACAGGAAACGGTTTTAAATTAAAACCTGTTATTAAAGTTTTAAACCCTGATGTCGAAGTATTAGAAGGCGAAGAATCGAAGGACGAAGAGGAAGAAACAGAGGAAGAAGAAGGCAATGATGATGATAAGGAAGATGATAAGGAAGATGAAGATGGTAATGATACCCAAAAAGACACTATTGAATTATCGCCAGCCATTCAAGCCTATCTTGCTGCTAATTTTCCAGATTATGCAGTAAAGCAAGTGGATTCGCTAGCATTATGTGATAAAACGGTAGTTATGGAGGTTAAAATTCAGGACAAAAGCGATAAAATTTATCTATACTTTGATGCAACGGAAACCTTAGTACATCAAGCAACCGACCTGAAATCAAAGGATATTCCTGAAATTGTAGAAACTGCGATTGACAGCAATTTTAAAGGATTTAAAGCAACGAATCCATTATTTACTCTTGTCTTAGCTGACGAGACGATTCAGTACCAATTGTCCATTAAAAAAGGTAATGAAAAAAAGATTGTCATTTTTGGTACAGATGGCACTTTGATTTGTGAATTTTAAAAACAGGAAGAAATATACCCTTTCAGTCCAAACGCTTAAAAATTATTGGATAGTAATGGACTGTAGTTTATCCTTAAACCGATCAACTACTAAATTTGGAAGAGAAGTACCCTAGTGCTTCTCTTTTCTTTTTTCAAGTCAATTCCTCACAAATCTGGAGTAGCCAATTTCTACTAGTCAAAGATTCCGTCTGTTTTACTTTTTCAATAAGCAAAGGGATTTTATCTTTTGTAGCCCTTATTATTTGGTGAAGCAGCATCGTAAAATTGAGGTAAGTTTCTCTAAACACATTAGAAACCTTTTTATTTCTCCGAAGATAAATAGAAAAAGAAGCAATTAAAGAAAATAAGGCTTCTTGTTCATCATTTTCATAATAAATTTTTAAAAGCATGGTCTTGGCACCTACCGTATAGAAAACGTCTGAATATTCCACTAATAGCAAATGATATTGAGCATCTTTATAATTTTGCCGCTTATAAGCTAAATCTGCCAAATTAAAATGGAGTGCATCTTCTTGAAATTCAGGTGCTAATTTTTTGTAATAATCCTGTATAAATTGAGCAGTCCAATCATATTTTTTCAGATTGACTGCTAGTTTTACCACATTCTTAAAATTCCACGGAGATAAATAACCATTGATAAATAAAAATTCTTGTTGAATGCCTTCTAAATATAGATTCAAACATTGATTGGCATAATAATTTACCCTGTTATTAAATTTAATTTGCCGACCACAGTAATTAATAGCATAAGAATAGATATGTTGTTTCTCTATGGCTGGGATAACTTGATTGTATTTTTGAATTAACGACTTTAAGTTTTTAAAATTTTCTGCCGCATCTTCTTTTGTCAGCAAAGTAAATATTTGAAAATAAGTAGCAATTAAAGGTTCTTCTTGGACATCTTTTTTAGCTAAATACTGATACATTAAATTTGTAAATGCTAAATCGTATTTGGTTGAAAATACTTTTTGCCTATTTACCATTTCACAACTGTATTTTAACTTATAGTAAAAATAGAAAAGGTCTAAATTCTCTGCCGCTAACTTTAAGTTTAAGTTTAAATTATCTTTCCTTAAATCTTGATTATTAAAATGTTTATTCGCCGTATCTGCTAATTTATACTTAGCATAATAATAGTTGATGGATTTTTCTTGAATTTCTTCTTGGTCATCTGCTATTTTTTCAAAGTATCTTTTGGCATGTTTTTCTAATTTTCTATCGACTAATGCTTCTAATATATAATTATCCTTTAAGGAAAGGCTATCTATTTTCTGTTGCCCTAAAAATTGCTCCGCAGCTTTTAAGGTATAATTCATGAGATACCTCATTTGCTTATCATCATATAGTTGATTTGGATATAATTTTTTAAAAACAACCTCTTTAGCTATTTTTTTATCAGAGAAATTGGGGTAAACCGCAGCGATGTAATCAAAAAAAACAATTAAATCCGTCCTTTTATTAAAGTAAGGAGAGGCTAAAAATTCCTTAAAGCGCCGCCATTCTGCTTTTTTGAAAGTTTTTAACAAAAAAATCAATTTACTCTCAGTCATTTATAGAAATTATTTTTCGACAAAAAATATTAAATAATTAAATAATTAATTTTTTAAATAATTGATTATGAAAAAGTTAGTGTATTTTAAAATAAAAAAATATTTATTTACAAATAAAAATACATTAAAAAAAGTCGACAAATGGGAAAAAATGTAATTGTGTCAGAAACAATCCAAACTTACATTTGTACCAGAGAAAGAGAAAAATATAGCATATATTAACTGCCATACACCTTTATAGTAAAAAAGATAAATCATTCCTATTGAATATTTTATGTTTTGCGCTATGTTAACGAAACAAACATTCCATGAAATCATTATTGCTTTTTGCAATTTCTTTTTTATGCTTTTCTCCCAATTGTTTGACACAAACAGTATGGCCTGGCGATGTTAATAATAATGGTATTGTTAATGAAATTGACTTATTGTACTTAGGCTTTGCCTATAACGAAAGAGGCAGTCAACGAATAGATGGCAATTCGACGTGGATAGGTCAAGAGATTACTACTGAATGGGACGGTACTTTCCCCGACGGTTTAAATTTCGCTTATGCAGATTGTAATGGAGACGGAGTGGTCAATGAAGCGGATGCAACAATTATAGAAACGAATCTTACCCTGACACACGATGATGTTCCTTTTATCTCAGATGAGATTTTAACTGCCACATCAGGTATAGATCCAAGTTTTACTATTACCAGTCCAAGTTTTGAGGTCGCTTCAGGAGGTTCGATTGAATTAGATATTAATTTAGGTAGCGATGCGGCTCTCGTAGACAGTCTACTAGGCGTAGCTTTTACGATTAATGTCGATGCTCGTTTTTTTAAAACTGATCGTACCAAATTTGAATTAGACCCTGTTGCATGGTTTAGCGCTTCTAGTGATCAAAATATTAGCTTAGTTTTAGATAATTCAGCCGAAGGAAAACTAACTTTTGTTTATACGGCTACTGATAAAAAAGCTGTAACTGGCGGTGGATTTATAGGAAAAGTCTCTTTTGTGCTCATCGAAGATATTGTTGATTTCTTAGTCAAAGAAGATACGCTTAAAGTTGCAATTGATAGTATTACGATAGTAGATAATAATTTTGAGAAAATACCAGTTGCTGGAGCGTGTGTAGAATTGGAGGTAATTGGTCGAACAACGAGTACGTATAATCCAATTCTGGATAAAATAAAATGCTATCCGAATCCGACAAATGGCTGGCTTTTAATAAAGTCTGAAGAGGTAGCAATAGAAGAAGTAGAATTGGTTAATACGTTAGGGCAAATAGTTTATCAAAAACGATTAACCAATAGCACTTTTCAGTCGCTTGATTTGCAACATGTTCCAGAAGGGATGTATTGGCTACGAATGATAACGAAATTAGGGACTAAAAGTACACCAATACAAAGACTATAAAATTGAAGAACTCAAAATAATTTCTAAGTACGCTGACAATAAAAACCAAGTTTTTAACCAGTTTCAAAAACCGAAATCGTTAAACATTCTGAAACATTAACCAAACACATTGATGAATTTTAGAACTGATTTTAAGTAATTCTTTGCCATAAATTATAACAAGCATTCTTATCCCATGAACGATTATCCAAAGGCAAAGAAGAAAGATCAAGACCAGGTAGCTAGGCGATTTTTAGAAATCGTCTAGTTTGCCAAACCAAAGAAAACTAAAGATTATTTGGATAGTAATGGACAGTAGTTTATCCCTAAAACAGATAACTACTAAAATGTACAAAGGGCTGCTCAAAGGAGTGGCCCTCTTTTTTTAATTTTCAATTTAAAATTTTCAAGACTCAATTTTAAAATCCACTAAACGTATTAAAACTAGGGGGATGCTAGCTGGATGTTGAAAATTGTTAACTGAAAATTGAAAATTGAAAATTTAAAGTGTATTTTGGTTCTTCTAAAATATACGACTGTGAAAAAATTACTATTACTATTACTCTTTATTAGCTACTCACTTTCCATCTTTGCCCAGAAGATAAAGTATTCTAAAGCTTTTTTGCAAAAATTAACGCAAACCGAAATCGATATTTTTACGCCTACCGAAGGAAAATATAAAAGCATTCGCCCTTCCAAAAATGATTATCAACCAATTGATCACGTTATTTTCTCTAAACAAGAAGGTATAGAAATTCGTTATGCTGTTATTCCTTATGAAGAAGATAAACTGACTACCCAAGTTCCGCATGTGGATTTTATGCGCGTAGTTACCTCCACAGCAACGAATGAAGACGAAGAAGCATTGGTGAGTGTACATGCGATAGAAGATGCCGAACTAAAAGCACATTTTAATGCAGATTGGGGGAGTATGGCTTATTATCAACCAAAATCTAGATTTTCCAAATATAAACATTGCCGCTTATTAAGTCTTTATACAGAAGGGAAAGGAACCGTTTATGTCTTTTTTCTTTTTGATGAAGCGAGTCGTGCTTTGGATAATCGCTTACATTTACTTCAATTTCAAACGAAACTATAATAATTTGAGAAGTTAGATGTTAGATTTTATTCGAAATTTATCTGACTTCTGACAGTTGTTGAAAATAACGGTCTGACTTCTCACCTCTTAAAATAAAAACCCTATAAATGCCTATTATTAAACCTGTTAGAGGCTATAGTCCTCAATTTGGCGAGAATTGTTTTATCGCAGAAAATGCCACGATTGTTGGCGATGTTACTTGCGGTGCAGATTGTAGTTTCTGGTTCAATTCCGTTGTGCGTGGTGATGTAAATAGTATAAGAATCGGGAATAAAGTCAATATCCAAGACGGTGCAGTTATCCATTGCACTTACGAAAAAACAAAATCTATTATTGGTAATAATGTATCCATTGGTCATAATGCGATTGTGCATGGTTGTACGATTGCGGATAATGTACTCGTTGGAATGGGGTCGATTATTATGGATGATGCTAAGGTCGAATCCAATGTATTAATTGCTGCGGGTGCAGTCGTTTTAGAAAGAGCACATTTGAAATCTGGTTTTATTTATGGCGGCGTGCCTGCTAAAAAGATTAAAGCTTTGACTAAGGAAAATTTCCAGCATTACATTGGTCGAATTGCAGATAATTATGTTTTGTATGCTAGTTGGTTTAAAGAGGAGGTTTAACTTAGACCTCCAAGTGTTTTCAAAACATTGGAGTGTCTATTTGAAGAACTTATTCTTTATTTCTTTACTTGCGGGCATAAAAAAATGGTAATTGATAATAAAATCAATCACCATTTGGAAACTGCATTTAACAACTAAATTGTAAAAATTCTTGTTTGGGCATTTTTAAACACCCAAAATATCTTTTAAGCCAACTTGGCCATATCTCTTATTAAAATACTATTTCGATTGAAATAGATTAAATTTGACTTTCTTAATTCATTTAAAACAGAAGTTACCGTTTGACGGGAAGTACCCGTTAGATTGGCAATATCTTGCTGTGTTAAAGAGTGTTTGAATAATCTTTCATAGCCTACTTGACGGCCTCTTGCTTCTGCATATTCTTTGATAAAATCAACGATTCTAGTTCTAGCATCTTTGAAAATCAAACCTTCTAATCTATTCTCTGCTTTCATCAATCTACTGCCCATCATTGATAAGACGTGGCTGCATAATTCAAAATTAGACTGCATTAAGCGTTTAAAATCCGATACTTTAAGGGATAAATAATGTACTTCATTATTCATCGCTTGAGCAAAATCTTGTCGAGTTTTTTCACCAATAATAGCTAGCTCTCCGAACATCGCTAATGGATGTAATACCGCTTTAATGACTTCTTTCCCATCTGTTGAATGCGTGCCAATTTTAATACTACCTTTGGATAGGAAAAAAATATGATTAGATGTCTCGTCTGGCAAATAAATGAAACTATATTTTGGAACGACAAATTTTTCAGCCACGTTCTGTAATAGGTCTAATTCAACTTCATTTAATCCACTGAAAATTGGAAAATGCTCAAGAATAAATGTGCTGTTTTTAACTTTCATACTTAATTTTTAATCGGATAAATTCGGGAATAATCCGGGTTTTGGATAAATTTTCTGGGTAAAAGTGTGTCGTTCATTGGGCTTACATAAGGATAGACACCATTTTATGTTACCCCCCCTATAGCTAAGTGAAAAAAATATTTTTATTTTAAGATAGGACTTAATCTAGGTTGGATTTGGTTTATGGCGAAGTAGTTAAGCGTGTTAACTAAAGTGTGTCTCAAACAACACATTTTAGACCTGACAATAAAGAAAAAAGAAATTGCAAAACGAGAAGGACCTAATTTCAGTTTTGAAGCCTATCAAAAAGAGGTCGTAACAGGTTTAATGGCTGGTCTTCAACTTTTCTTATCACTACAACGAAAATGATATAGTTGGAATACGAAAATTTTGGGTTGACCAGACGTTCTACGAAAACTTACTGAAGTTCATGGCGAATGTTTTTCTAAGCATTTAGCTTATATTTTTTAACTTTTCATTATTATTTTTAAAAAGGGACACAATTAAGTGAACATTCTCTTAGGTTAGACGTCTACCTAATATTAAACTCGATATCTGACACTTCTTCCATGCTTTCAAATAAGCCTCATATTCGTAACTTAGTAGAAATTTGCGCTCAAAAAGGCATCGAACAAGTTATTATTTCTCCAGGTTCTAGGAACGCTCCCCTTGTTATTTCTTTTGGCGAACATCCTGCATTTAATTGTTTGAGTATTCCAGACGAACGAGTGGCCGGATTTTTTGCTCTAGGCATAGCCCAACAAACTCGTAAACCTGTTATTATTACCTGTACTTCGGGTACGGCTTCTTTGAATTTTGCTCCTGCCATTGCCGAAGCTTTTTATCAAAAAATACCTTTATTAATTTTAACCGCTGACCGTCCTGTAGAATGGATTCATCAAGGAGAAGGACAATCTATTGCGCAACGAAATGTCTTTGCCAATTATGTCAAGCGCAGCTATGAGTTGCCACAAGAGGCCAATGATAAAGATGGTTTATGGAGTGCCAATCGGATTATTTGTGAGGCCATCGACCAGACAATGGAAGGAAGTGGTGGGCCTGTTCATATCAATATTCCTTTTCGAGAGCCTTTATATGATACTAGGGATTATTCGGATGTGTCTTTACCTAAAATTATTGAGACGGTCGCTTTTGACAAAGTATTACCCAAAGCAGTACTAAAAAAAATGGTAGCTACTTGGCAGCAATCGAATAAAAAAATGGTTTTAGGTGGATTATTACCATTAGAAAAGAAACCATCACCTAGGTTAAATAAGGTATTAAAAAAAATTAGTCAAGATACTGCTGTTGCCGTTTTACCAGAAATTACGGCCAATCTTTTCTATAAAAAATTTGTATCCGATTTTGATAGTGTGTTAAGTACGGTTTCGGAAAAGGAAAACAAGTCCTTTCAACCAGATTTATTGATTACCATTGGCGGGTCTTTTATTTCTAAGCGGATTAAATTGTGGTTACGAAAACATCCACCAAAAGCACATTGGCATATTGAAGAAATTGATTATCATATTGATACTTTTCAGGGTTTGACGAAAACGATTAATATGAAGCCTCTTGCTTTTTTTGAGCAGTTGCTAAGCCGCTTAGCTTCTCCCCCTTTGGAGGGGGGGAGGGGGAGGGAAAATAAGAATACATCCACCCCCCAGCCCCAGTCCCCGCCAGCGGGGGAGAAATCCATCGGGATGAAAGTGTCAGATACTCGCACAGCTTATCAGACTACTTGGAAAAATAAAGTAAAGATCGTTGAAAAAAGAAAGCATAAATACTTAAATAAAATTGGTTGGTCAGACTTACTAGCCTTCAAAATCATTTTACCAGTATTACCCAAAAATACCAATTTACATTTAGCCAATAGTACGCCCGTTCGGTATGGCCAATTATTTAAAACAAGAAAAGATATTATATATAATGCTAATAGGGGAGTGGCGGGCATAGATGGTTCTACTTCAACTGCAACGGGTGCTGCTTATATTACGCAACAACTAACAACGATTATCACAGGCGATATTTCCTTTTTTTATGATTCTAACGCTTTCTGGCAACATCATTTATCGCCTAATTTACGGGTAATTTTAATCAATAATGGCGGTGGAAATATCTTTCGATTTATCAAAGGACCAGATACTACTGCTCAATTAGCCGATTATTTTGAAGCGCAACAGGAACGAAGTGTGGAATATATTGCCAAAACATATAATTTAAACTATTTTGTGGCGGAAAATGAAACTACTTTAAAAAAGGCATTAATTCCTTTTTACAAACAATCTAAAAATAATCGACCTGCTATTTTGGAGATAAAGACACCTAATGTGGAAAGTGCAGAGATTTGGCGAGCCTATTATCAATATTTAATTTAAAGCAAATAAACGAAAAAGATGTCCAAAAACTGGAAAGATAAAGCAGTTGCTGTCAGAGAAGGAGAAGGATTAGACGAAGCGGCTTTGAAAGCTTATTTAAGCAAACATTTACCTCAATATACAGGAGACTTATCCATTAGCCAATTTCCTGGTGGCGCTTCCAATTTGACTTATGCCGTAAATATAGGAGACACAAGATTGGTTTTACGTCGCCCACCTTTTGGCCCAAAAATCAAGTCGGCACACGATATGTCTAGGGAATATAAATTATTCACTAAACTAATTGATTCTTATAATAAAGTACCTAGGGCTTTATTATTCTGTGAAGATGAATCCATCATTGGTCGTGAGTTTTATATCATGGAGCGAGTTGAAGGGGTCATTTTGCGTTCAAAGATGCCAAAAGAAATGCATCCTGAACCAACCGTAATGAGAGGTATTGCTAATTCTCTAGTAGAGACCTTGGTAGATTTGCATAAAGTGGATTATGATGCAGCAGGTTTAGGAGATTTGGGTCGCCCTGCGGGTTATAATGAGCGACAAGTCAGAGGTTGGACGAAACGCTATTTTAATGCAAAAACAGATGAAGTTCCAGAAATAGAAAAGGTCAGTGAATGGTTAGCCGAGAACTTATTACCCGAATCAGATAGCTGTTTAATTCATAATGATTATAAGTATGATAATGTGGTTTTGGATAGTGACGATTGGACAAAAATCATTGCCATTTTGGATTGGGAAATGTGTACTTTAGGAGATCCACTCATGGATTTAGGTACAACACTTTGTTATTGGACTAACCCTAATGACCCTGATTGGATTAAGGAAATTGCACTCAGTCCAACTACTTTACCTGGGAATCCAACTAGAAGTGAAATTGCGGAAATTTATGCGAAAGCAAGTGGCCGAGATTTAAGTAATATCGTTTATTATTATGTCTTTGGTTTGTTTAAAATTGCGGTAGTCGTGCAGCAGATTTATAAGCGGTATAAAACGGGGCATTCTACCAATCCTAAATTTGCGCACATGAATCATGCGGTGAAAGGATTAAGTGTGATGGCTTGGCAGGCGGTGCAGAAGAATCGAATAGAGGATTTGTTTTAAATATTAAATAAATATTGGGCATAAAAAAAGCAGATTTAAAAAACCTGCTTTTTTTATGCCCAGTATTTATTAACTCTCCTCTTCCTCCAAACTAACCAAAAAAGCCACTAAATCCCGTATCTGCTGCTTATTCAAAATATCCTTCACCCCTGGCATACTAGAAGGAATATCTTCTCTAGCTTCAATTTGACTTTTAGCAATTGTTTGCAAATCTTCTTTGCCAATTTTTAATTTGATGTCCGTCTCTGTTTCTTCCATAACGATTCCCCCTGTATTAGTACCATCTTTCAATGTCAATATTACGACCCCATATCCGGGCGAATATTTGGCACTTGGTTCAATAATAGACTCTAGTAATTCTTTCGGCGTTCGCTTAGAGCCAATACCTGCTAAAACAGGGCCTGCATCGCCACCCCATTCAAATATTGCGTGACATCGCACACATTGTGCCGCTTCATTTCTATAGAAAATATTTTGTCCTCTTCTTTTGTCACCACCCGCTAAAGTTTCCGCATAAGCTGTTAATGGGTCATTTTTTACTTTTATCTTTTGATAATTCGTTATTTTACTAGTTAAGACAGCCGAGCCATTAGCTTCCGCTGCTTCTAATATATCCAATTGAATTTCGGGTGCTGCTTTTCCTGTACTTAAGAGCGTTACTTGCTCTAAGAGTACCTTTACCGCTCCTGCTCCTTTCAATTTACCTAAAGCAGCTAAAGTCGCTTGCTTTTCTACCATTGTTCCTTTTTGTAGGATATTGGTAAAAAGGTCAACCGCACTTTCTTCTGGTAAATCTGCTTCTGCTAACATGCCCAAAGCTGTACTTCTAACGGTTTTAGATTCATCCGCTAAAGCCATTTCTATAGCGCTTGCCATTTTAGGAAATTGTATTTTGGATAAAGCAGTTAGTGCTGCTTTTCGTACTTCATCGGCTGGTGCTTTTTGCAATAAATCAAATAAAGTCGTTGCTGCAGCACTTACTTTTAATTCACTCGCCACTTTCATGGCTGCTATTTGTACCGCTTCATTATTTTCTGTTAGTAAGTTATTTAAAGTAGGTTGAATTGCTGCCATTGCTGGCTCAGCATCTCTTTCAATTGGCCCTCTATAGCGCCCATCTACTCGGTCTAGTACCGATGGTTTTGCCCAACCACTTAGTGTCGCCAATGCTTCTGCTCGCATAGCAGCGGGCGCATCTTTTTGATTGGCATATTCGGCTAATAAAGCAATGTTTTCTGCTTTACCGACTCTTAAATTCGCATTAATGGCTCTTCTTAAAAGAGGTTCCCCCGTAAATCTTTTTTCTTTTAAAATCATCGCTAATGCAGGCAAAGCAGCTTCTATAGAATAATCGTCATTAATCGCTCTAGCTGCTTCGGTAACAATATATTCATCCTGGTCTTTTAAAAATTCGGCAACAGCAGGGTCTTTCATTCTACGTAAAGCAACGACTGCCGCAATTCTCAAAGCTCTATTAGGGCTATTCTTTAAAGCAATAATCGGAGCAGCCTCTCCAATTCTAGCCAATGCTAGTACGCCTGCATGGCGCAACCAAGCATCTTCATCATTGTTCTTTTTTAACATCGCAATAATGGGTTCAATGCCTTTTTTCTCCGCCGTTCTACCCAATGCTTCAGCTGCGAAAAATTGTACTCTTAAGGAAGGAGAATATTTCAATAAAGGTACTAAAAAATCACCTGCTCCTTTTAAACGAACATCCCCAATCATTTTAGCTGCTTGTGCTTGAATTTCGGGGTCTTTATCACCTGACAATATGTTTAAAATATCTCCGTATTTAGCATCTTTTCTAGTCAATTGAGCAATTCCCCAAACCCCATGAATTCTGGCTAATTGAGGATTTTGCCCATTAGATGCAGTCGCTAATAACTGTTTAAAGCCATCTTCCCCTCTTTTTACTAATTCAAATTGTGCTTTCTGTCGAACCCGCATATCGGCATAACCCAATAATTCGCCTAGTTTTGCGATGGACTTTTTGCTGAAATCAGATTGTACTAATGTTTTAGTTTGAGCACGCAAAGGATGTTTTAGTGCATTCGGAACATCTAATTTCCAAATCCGTCCTTCATTTTTCACACCCCAGCCATCAATCCAATCTGCAAAATATAGCGCACCATCTGGACCAAAATCTAATCCTGTTGGTAACACCCCACTCACGATTTCTTTAGTGGTTTCCATTTCAAAAGAAGCCCCTTTCGGTTTTAAAGTAAAAGCATGTAAAGGTGAATTGGCAGGTGTTCCTCTAAATTCTGCAATAAAAAAATGATTGGTCCATTGCTCACCCAAGGCAGTTCCTGGATTATAAATCATTCCTGTCGGGCCATTCACGTAATTCGTAATGGGTGGCGTGATATAAGCAGCTTGTCCTTCCCATCTAGGAATATTTAATTTTTCATCCATCCAGACTTTATATAAATTATTATCTGGGTCGGTATATTTTCCAAATTGCCAATTCGTTCGCCATCCACCATCCGAACCATTTGTGACATATACCAATCTTTCTCTTTCGCCTTGATGGTCGCCGTCATTATCTTCGGTGATTAAATTACCAAATTGGTCAAACACAAATTCGTGGGTATTTCGTAATCCTCTGGCAAATACTTCAAAATTACTTCCATCAGGGTCACATCGTACAATCACCCCTTGATTCGGATATTTCCAATTTTTGCCTTCTTTATCCACTACATTCATCCCAATATCACCAATACCCCACCAAATCCGACCTTGTGGGCCTACTTTTACGCCTGACATCCCATGTGCGCCAAATCCAATATGCACCGCCCAACCGTGACTAATGGACTCTTTTTTATCTGCAATGCCATCACCATCGGTATCCGTTGTTCGCCATAAATCAGGCCCTACAGCAATAAATACATCCCCATCATGTTCTTCTACCCCATTCGCTAAATCAGAAATTTCTTCGTGAAAATCTTCGATGTATAATTTTGCTTGGTCTGCTAATCCGTCTCCATCCGCATCTTCTACTCGCCAAACCGTCTCTTTCTCTACCAATAAATCTTTCCAATCATGCGACCCATCTTCATTCATATCATTGACAATAGATTTATTTTTTTCGCTATTTTCTGGCGCTAATTCTTTTCTTAAAAAAGCACGACGGTCTTCTACATGTTCCCAAGAAATAGATTGCGTCATCCAATCTCGATGCCCTCGAATATCAAATTCGGAGTTTTCTAAACGAACGGCATTGGTATAATAAATACCGCCTCTATCGTCCATACTAATGGCAATAGGATCTGTCACCAAAGAATCGGATGCCCATAAACTCAACTCTAATCCTTCTGCTACTTTTACCGCTACTTCTTGTTTGATTTTTTCAGCGAGTTCAGCTGCTTTGGATGGATTTATTTTGATTATTTTTTCTGGATAGACTAATTTTTCTGTTTCTTTTTGGGCACTATTGCAGCAGTAAAAAGAAAATAAAATAGTTGTAATAACTAATAATAAAGACCAATGCGTTAGGTGCGTATTTTTCATTTTTTATGCCATTCGTTTTGAAAAGGCACTAAGATAATTGGTTTAACTTAGAAAAGAATATTTTATGGGAAGAAATGGAAGGATTTAATATTAGTGGTAGGGAAAAAATGATTTGGATTAAGGGAAATAAAAAACGGCTTATCTTGAAATAATTCAAAATAAGCCGTTTTATGTTTATCAGAAGTCTTGATTTGTTAAATTTTCAGAATTTAGTAAATCTCAATTTTATCGAAATAAATTTACTAAATCTTCAAGATTAAGCACATTAGAAGCTTACTCCACCACCATCATCTTCTTAGTCAAACTACCAAACTGCGTATGCAATTGATAATACAACACACCACTAGCTTTTAAGTCGTCATTATTCAATTCAATAGCATTGTATCCTTTTGCGTAATCGCCTTCAATCAATTGTAATTGCTTACCAGCTACATCAAAAATTTGTAATTGAATAGCACTATTTTCAGGCAATTCAAAACTAATCGTAGTACTTCGGTTAAATGGATTGGGTTGGTTTTGGAATAGTTGTAAATCCGTAGTTGTCGATTGTGTAAAAGCTAAATTTACAGGCAACACCTCCAAGTTTGCATCATAAGCTTCTGCCACCGTTGGATTAGATTGGATGCTTAATAATTCACTCAATCGACCATTTTTGTTGGCAGTAAAGGTCATTGCAAAATTCAATGCTTCTGCATCTACGGCATTTAACTCATTCCAACTTGCCCGAATCAATCCATTGTCCATGGCAATGTTTTCTGCTTTTAAAGTAGCAGAAGTATTTAATGCGTCAAAAGTTAAAGCAGCTTGACTATAATTTAAAGTAAATTGATAGCCGACAATGGCGGTTGGGCTATTGGCTTGAAATGGAATGGTATAGGTTTCGCCAGCCACTACCGTTCTATCTGCTATTACGAAAGCTAATTTATCAACATTTCTATCTTCATTACTCACCAGTCCATCGTTCTCAATTGGACTCGTATGGTCTGCCGTTCCGTTCACATCTCCTACTTTTACGCCTACAAAATTAAAATCGGTATCCTTTGATAAATTGATCGTCAAAGTTTCTGGGAAGGCCTCATCTAATGGATTATCATCCAAGAAATTATAATCTGCATCTATAAAACGCCAAGAGCTATTATTATTTGGGAAAGTCTTCGCCGTTCCTAAAATTACTTTTCTAATCGCTACTAAATCCGCAGCAGAAATAGAGTTTGATTTATTAACATCTGCGGAAATAACTTGATAAGGCGAATCAAAAGCTTGAATATTTAGAATATGTTTTAAAATTAAAACCATATCCAAGGTGGTTATGCCGTTGCTGTAATTATCCTTTTTATCTAACTTGACAATAATATCCTCACAAGTTGCTACATCATTTACTTGGAAACCTCCATTGGCAATTGTTGAAGCAATAACATCGTTAGAGCCATCCGTTAGTTCAATGTCAACATTCAAAACAGTCGATCCAAACTGAGTAGTCACAACTCCTTGTAAACGAGCCGACTCACCGAAGAATCCACAGATTTCCTGCATTGGCATTGCTTCAAATACATTGTCTTGCATTAATTTAATACCCGTATTTCGCATAACGACGTCTCGCATAGTAGTCGCTCTAATTGCTACTTTTTCTGTTTCAGATAAAACATCATCATTTTCATAATAAAAACGATCACCATCTCTAATTGCGGTGAACTGTAAATGTAGAAAAGCCCTAACTGTCTGTCCGAAAAGGGCATTAGGCATGTTTTGTTCTGCTAACATACCGACCCAAGGGTCAATATCATTTACATTACTGTAGTTAGATTGTAATGCTTCAATTACAGCTGGGTCATCATTTATTTCCCTGAAAGCATTGTATGGTGTTAAACCTAAAGCAGCGCGATAAGTATTAAAGTCTGCTAATCCTCTTTCTCGTCCTCGATTGATATTGATGGATGCTAAATCTGTCCCACCTGCTCCAGGAGGACCAAATAAAAAATTTCTTACATCATCCACTAGTTTAGCATCAAATTGTTGTTGTATTTGTACACCCATTCCTCTAAAAAATGGATCAAGTCCACCATTTTCAATTAATGCAGTTGGATTAAAAAATGCATTTCTTAAAGCTAATGGCCCTTCTGCTCGTTCATTGCCTTCTGCATCCATCACTAAAATATTTCCACTTAAAAGGGTATGTCCGATACGAAATGCAGCAGCAGAAAACCCGTTAAAAATAGCTGGATTAACAGTTGGGTCATAGCCAGTATAAGTTGCTAAGTTGATACCCATTGCAGGAAGCCATTCATCAAAAGTGATTCTTTGAATAATTCCACTAACAATTTTTCTAGCATGTTGATAGATTTGTTCGTCTTGCCAATCTGGATGTTGTAAAATTAATTCCTCGCAAATTCTATTATGCTCTCTTACAAAAAGCGTATGGTAAGCCGTTAAAAGTACATTTTCATTGCCTCTCACATCTCCTGCTACAAATAATTTCTCAGCAAATCCCACATCGTCTGCCATCGAAGGAGCATCTATATAAACTTGATCATCAAATTCTCCGCTAACTGTATTAAATGGTAATAGATTCCCTTCAGAAGTTTTTAATTTGCCATCTTGTAGCGTTCTTAGCCAAGTTGCTCTAAAAAGATCAGAACCGTAAACTGCTGAACCGTCTACCCAAGCAGTAATTTCGTTAAAATGTTCCCTTGGATTATCCTCACTAGTACCTGTTCCTTCCATAAATGCTGTTCGGGTCATTCCAATAGCTACGCCTGGAATTGCTCCTCCTGGATTAAAATGAGGATCAGGAAAATTAATCGGAATCATTGCGGGTTCATCATTACCTTCGGAAAGGGTAATGTCATGGTCAATAAATTGACCAAACACCCAGACAAAATCACTTAACCCCATTCTATCGGCAAGGGGGGAATCTTGTGCAAAAAGGGCATTACTAATTTTTCGAGGATTTTGTCGTTGTGCGCCTGCTGGTGCAGAAATCTTATCCGCATAAGCAGAAGGGGCTAACCTAGCTAAAGCTGTGTGTGTAGCTCCCCAATTTGGATTATTCAAGTTATTACTAGAACCATCATAAGTTCTAACTTCTTGTGCCAAGAGGGCAGTAACAAAAAAAGCTAAAGTGAATACTAGTGTAATATGTTTTTTCATTTATACAGGTATTTTATACTTTTCTAAAGTCTATAATGTTTTTGAGAAACGGAATACAATGTAAAGACAACCCACCAATTACTACTCGAATAATTTAAGGCACTAGGCTTATAGGTAATAATAAACCAATAGGGGATGATTTAATCATTACAGTAATATAAATCGGAATTTAGGATTTTGAAGCCTACAATTAAATAAACTTAGATTGTTTATCTCTATCTAAAATTTAGGTGTAATATGTAATAGTAAAAGGCACAGTTTTAAGGAAAGTAATAGCTGTCCACAAATATAAGTAAAATACAAGCTAACTGCTCAGATATATTATCAAAAAAAAAGACGATTAAAAAGTTTTTTGATTGTTAAGTATTAAAAACCTTTATTCGGTTATTTTTCTACCCTATTTGGTGTACTTCTAGCCAATAGCCAATACTTTGTTCTAAGGAGAATTTTATGCCAATTCGTTTAAAACACAAAGATTTCTATAAAAATCGACTTAAAAAAAGGTAAATGTATTCTTAAAGATTAGTTAAACTGTAATTAACTTTTTTTGTTTTTTAACGATTGTCTCTTTTGCATAAAAGCTATTTTTTCTCCATTTTGTCCATGTTACACTAAGTCAATTTAGTTTATTGTAAATCAACTACTTATAAGAAAAAAGGCTACTCCGTAGCTGATTAAAAACAACTCAATTTAAAGATTTATAGCTACTTACGAATTGTTAAAATTTAAATTCAATCAATTTTTATCCTTCCATTTTCCTGCCTACCTTTAGAAAAAAGAACGGTCTTTTAATTAAACCACATTTGATAATATGATTTACTAAACAGCGAGTAGTCAACATTAATTAGCCCCGGACTACTAGCAAAAAAAACGACGTTATGCGAAGATTGACCAGATTAGCAGTTTTAATGACCCTTGCAATTTTTTTGACAACGGACATAATTGCACAGCAAACTACCACCCAAGACAGGCAGCAAGGAGATTATCTTTTTGGCTTGAACGGAGGTGTGGCCTATCAACAAAGTGATGTGGCAACCGACTTAAGTGGGTTTGGGTTTGGATTGACTTATGGTAAAAATTTAATTTATAAACCCCATTCTCCTTTTAGTCTAGATGTGCGTAGTCGTTTTCAGATTGCTCGGTCTTTTGGAACAGATATCCGACCTTCTTTAGGCATTGCCAATAATGAGGCATTGAATGGCGAAAAGACACTTGATTATAGTGGAGAACCTGGCGGTGATTTGGTTTATGCCAATCATAAAACCAATCAGATAGAGCTCGGTATGGAAGGAGTTTTAACTTTAAATGGTTTGCGAGAAGCAACGGGGCTTGGCATTTCTTTTACAGCTGGTGTTGGGGTAGACTGGTACCAAACAAAAATTGACCAAAGTAATGCGAATGGACTTTATGCGGACGGTTATAGCCGAGTAGATGCAGGTGGCGCAAAGCCTTTTAATTTATCTCAATTGGAAACGATTCGAGACGGAAAATATGAGACTTTAGCAGATGGTTTTGGACAGGCTGGAAAATTTGGTATCATGCCTTCTTTAGGGGTGGAATTAGATTATGATTTGACCAATAATTTAGCTTTAGGGGTAGGACATAGAATGACCTTTTCTGGTACAGACCTTCTGGACGGACAACAATGGACGAATGCTAATACTTTAACAGGTAATAACGATATATTGCATTATACTTCTTTGGGTTTAAAATATAGATTTAATCAAAAAAATACCCTTAAGAAAAATAGACAACCAACCATTGAATTAATGGAGCCTTATGGTAGTGGATTGAGTACGACAAAAGCACTGGTGCCTATCAAAGCGACTATTAATCGAGTAGATAATCCATTTGATGTTTACTTGACAGTTAATGGAAAAGAGCAGCGGTTTAATTTTTCTAATAATAAATTGGCGGGCCAAATCCGCCTAAAAGCAGGAGAAAATAGAATCGTTATTACAGCGAATAACGCAGCAGGAACAGCTAAAAAGACCATCTTTTTAACTTATGAAACCAATATGCCCGAATCTGCAGAAGTCATTGATTTTGGGACACCAGAAATTATTTTTACCAGCCCTGTTGTGGATAATGAAAAGATTACTGAAAACCGAATGAAGGTAAGGGCTAAAGTAAGATTAGTGGACAATGAAAGAGCGATAGAATTACGAGTCAATGGTAAAAAAGAACGCTTTGATTTTGATAGTGGTATTGCCGTTTTAGAGGCAGTGATTGATTTAAGAACAGGTACAAATACCATTGAAATAAAAGCTAAAAACAGAAGCGGGGAGCAACGAGTAACTAGAACGATTTACCGAGAATTACCGATTGCTTTTCCAACGGTTAATTTTACGAGCCCTGCTTATAATAATGCTAAAGTCGATAATCGTTTGACAACAATAAAAATCAATTTACAGCATATTGCACAGTCTTCCGATATTCAATTATTGGTAAATGGTAGAAATGAGCCAAATTTCTATTTTGATAATCAAAATGGGGCATTGAAAGCCGATATAGAATTAAGAGAAGGACGTAATGAAATTGAAATCATTGCAACCAATAAAAGAGGAGAAGCTAGGGACCAAAGAACAATTGTTTACGAGCGAAGATATGTTCCTACTCCTACAATTCGGAGACCAAGAGTAACCATTAATGCACCACAATACCGAGAATCTACGACTAGAGAAGAAATGGTGGTAATTCATGCGACTTTGGAAAATACTTTCAGAAAATCTGATATTCGATTGACTAATAATGGGTTGACTATTTATGATTTCGATTTTAATCCAAATACAGGGATTTTACGGCATAATTTGTACTTAAGAGCAGGCATCAATCAGGTATTGATTGAAGCTCAAAATGAGGCAGGTAGAGCTGATGCTAGGGCAACTATTAATTTTGAAGTGCCATTACCTCTACCTCCACCAATTGTAATTATTCCAAATGTAGCTATTTACCAACCTCGACAAAATGATGTTTTTGAAGCGCAAGAAATTACGGTAAAAGCAAATTTAAGTGGCGTGTTGAATAAGCGAGACATTGAGTTTCGAGTGAACCGAGAAGATTGCCTTGATTTTAGATTTAATCCAACGAATGGCAACTTCCGAGCAAAGGTCAATTTACGGGAAGGAGAAAATGTAATTGTCATTAAAGCGAATAATCCAGCTGGAACAGACCGCCAGCGAATTACAATTTTCCATGAAAGACCTTATGCACCAGTTATTGATTTAAAAACACCAAATTTTACATCGACTGATAAAAAAGAAATTCGATTAAAAGCGACGATTCAACATATTGAAAATAAGCGGGATATTCAAATATTCTTGAATAATCGAATTGTTAGTAATTATAGATTTAGAGATGACAAATTAGAAGCAACTTTACGATTAAGAAAAGGTAATAACAATCTTGAAATCATTGCAACAAATAAATACGGAGAAACTAGAGAAGTGAAGAATATTGATTATTATTTACCACAGCCACCGAGTATTATTTTAACTAATATTGCTGATAACCAGACTTTTAATACTGCTCAAATTGAAGTGGCTGCAACAATCCAACATATAACAAAACGAAAAAATGTCAAGTTATTTATGAATGGTGTGCTTGCTAATAATACAGCTTTAGATGGCGATTATTTCACCGCAACTGTTCGCTTAAAAGAAGGTCGAAATACGCTGATTTTAAAAGCCAATAATGAGCATGGTAAAGAGGAAGTGAATTTACAAATTAACTATTTACGACCAAGAAAAGCCACTATTGATTTTGTAAGTCATGATAATAAGGCAGAGGTAAGAGAAAGTGTAGTTGAAGTGAAAGCTATTTTAAAGCATATTTCTGACAAGAAGGATATTGAATTAACTGTCAATAATAAAAGGGCTGATTTTACTTTTAATACGACTAGCTTAAAAAGTAGGGTTCAATTGAAAAAAGGCAGAAATATCATTCGTTTGATTGCTAGTACGACTAATGGTACGACGGAAGAAGTATTAACTTTAAATTATCGCCCCTTAATGGCTAAACCAACTATTCAATTTGTCACGACGAAGAACGAGAAAAAGCAGACGCAAAATATGCGAGCAAGGATAACTGCACAAGTCGAAAATGTAACAGCAGTATCTGACTTGACCTTAACTCTAAATGGTCTTGCTTTTAATGATTTTGATTTTAATAAGGGCAAATTTGTGGCGACGATTCCTTTAAAATTAGGGGCGAATAAAATTACGCTAAGTGCCAAAAATGAAGGTGGCAGCGCGGAGCAAAAGACAACGATTACTCGAACAATGGGGCGACCTACTATTTCTAAAGGTGGTAAAATAGGGAAGGGGAGTAAGATTGGAAAACGAGAAGCGACCCTTACGAAATCTAAATCTTAATATTTCTTTATGGAGGCTCTTGGAAGTTGAAAAAAAACGCTTCAAGGTCTGAGTAATCAGAATAACTTGACATTTTTTTCACAGGGCGACTGTTTATAACAGCCGCTCTGTTTTATTTTAACGTATAAGTGAACTTCAGTTCATCGAAAATCAATAGAAACTATTTGTCATCTTTCTCAATCAAGTATCAAGAGCAATCCCTAGTGTGATATGCTTACCTACTTTTTCTCCGTGTACCTCTGTGTTTTTCTCTGCGAATCTCTGTGGAATAACCCTTCAAGTATAATTGTTACACAGAGTGACTCAAAGTTTTCACAGAGTTACAGAGACAAAATTTGTGAGAGAGATTCACATTAGAAATTAATAAAGTATCAATACCCATTGGAAAAAAGAGCGTTCAATTTGTATTGTCAACAATTACACAGATATTAAGATTTAAAACTATCTTGCAACCCAAAAATAGTAATGATGATCAATAAATACCCATTTTTTATTTATAGCTTATTTTTAATGCTAACGCTTGGAACAGCTTGCTCAACCCAAGAGAAAAAGCAAGAGGTATCCACTACTAAATATATTGATTTGACCACTTTTTACGTAGGAACTTATACTCGTTCAGAAGGGCATGTAGATGGCAATGCAGAAGGAATTTATAAAATCCAAGTCAACGAACCAACTGGTGAGATAGCCGAAAAAAAGCTAGTGACGGAACTAATTAATCCCTCTTTTCTAACCTATTCACCCAATAAAAAATACCTCTTTGCAGTAAGTGAATTGGCTCATGCCGATGAACCAACAGGATTTGTCTATGCCTATAAAATTGGTAAAGATTCTTTAGAATTCATTAATCGACTGCCAACAGATGGGCAAGCACCTTGTCATATTTCTATTGACCAAACGGGTAAATTTGCCTTTGTTGCAAATTATGTTGGAGGAGTCGTTAAAATGTATCGTATCAATGAAGATGGTGCTTTGGTGGCACTAGATAAAAAACAGTTTGAAGGGTCAAGTACACATCCGCAGCAAGATAGCCCACATTTGCACTCCGTCATTATTTCTCCTGATAATCAATTGGCAGTTGCACCAGATAAGGGAACAGATAAAATTTGGTTATTTACCATTGACCATGAAAATGGAAAACTAATTCCTACAGAGCAAGCTTTTCTTAAAATTCAAGACGGTGCAGGCCCAAGGCATTTGGTCTGGTCAAAAAACGGCAAATTTTGTTATGTAATTAATGAATTGGATAATACCGTGAACGTGATTGCTTATGATAAAACGAAAAATGTATTTACGTCGATTCAAGCCATTTCTACCTTACCGACAGATTTTACAGGAGAGAGTTATTGTGCAGATATTCGACTGCATCCAAATGGCAAATTTTTATATGGTTCTAACCGAGGGCATGATAGTATAGTGATGTATGAAGTCAATGCAACGACTGGTAAATTGACCTTTATTGGAACGGAATCCACTAGAGGTACTTTCCCAAGAAATTTTAGAATCGGTAAACAAGGTAAATTTTTATATGCAGCCAATCAGAACTCTAGAAATATTACAAGTTATGCTATTGACGCAACGACTGGTCAATTAAATTTTACAGGATTTGATTTTAAAATTGGAACGCCTGTTTGTATTGAATTTTAAACTTTCAATATTTCCTGAACTAAATGAAAATAAAGTGCGTTAGGATACTAAACGAATGATATGATAGCTTCTATTTCTTTTCCGAATAGACAAGCCTTAGATAATTTTATCAAAGAGGAAAGGTCTAAAGCTTACACTTATCCTGAAATTGGTGCAACTAAAACGACCAAAATATTCGCTCATTATGATAATGATTATAATTACATCGAACTAGGTAAAGGAGCCGAAATTTGGCAAAAAGCAAAAGTTGCCCTTCAGAATTGGCAACATTTTCCCTTACCTTGGACAAAAATATACCCGAATACAAGGGGGTTAAGAAAAGATGCAGTCGTTGTTGTTCTGTTCAGAATATTCGGTATTTGGTGGAGAAATAGCGCAAAGATTGTCTATGCCTTTGATGAACCCAATCGTTTTGGCTTTGCTTATGGTACTTTGCCTGGGCATATAGAAATGGGGGAGGAAGTTTTTTGGATTGAGCGAAACGCAGCAGGCATGGTCTCTTACCACATTAAAGCCTTTTCCAAACCAAGGTTTTGGTTAGCAAAAATCGGATACCCAATTGCTCGTTTTTATCAACGAAAATTTGCCAGAGAATCGAAGGAAAACATGAAAAAATTATGCTTATGCTGAAGAGTGAAAATATACCGATTTTTATAGGATTTTTAGTTTGGGGCGTATTCAGTTTAGTAGGTTTTCCTGCATCTACTTTTAGTTTATCCTATGTCCAACTATTAATTTTAGCGGCACCATTATGGTTAATTCCACTGATTTGGCAATTATTAGACACGCCTGAATGGATTGGTTATTTAGGCGTTCCATTTGCTGTTTTATTAGCTCTTGCTTTTTATTTTGAACCTAGTGTAATTGCAGCTTTATTCACCTTACCTTGGTTAGGTTTAACCACGATTTTGGCATTCCAAAAATTAATAGACTGGCGAGTAGTTAAAAGTTTGGAAATAAGCCATTTAACACAATTAGCGGCCTATTTATATTTACCAATTGGCGCGGCTTGGGCATTTGCGGATAGACTAGGCTTTAGGCCTTTAGATTTTGATACGACCATTGTCTTATTAACCGTCGCTCATTTTCACTATGCTGGCTTTTTATTGCCTACAATTGCTGCTTTTGCTTTAAAAAATATCAAATCAAGGTGGAGGAACAGGATAGGTTGGTTGGTTATTTTAGGCATCCCGCTTGTCGCTATTGGCATCACGACGACTCATTTAAATTTGCCTGTCTGTATCGAAGTTGCTGCTGTAACAATAATGGTTTTAGGTGGGTTTATAACTGGTTTATTACATTGCTTTTTAGGTTGGGAAAATCGCCATCAAAATTATGGCAAACTTTGGCTAATAGCAGGTATAGCTTTAATGATTGGGATGGCATTAGCCGCTGGTTACGGTTGGAGACATGTCTATTTAATTCCAGCTTTATCCATACCTTGGATGTACGCAGTACATGGCACATTGAATGCGATAGGTTTTGCTTTACCAGCTGTCTTAGGTTGGGCTTTTTACAGTAAAGATGCAAAATAAGCCCAAGAAAAAGCAACCACTTTAGCCACTAAATAAATCATTCCAATAAATAAAGCTATTAATAAAATTAACACCATAAATACAATCCATAAACCATTGCCTTGATAAGCACCATCTCCATAATGCTGCTTCAATAACTCAAAATTTCGTCGATTGGATTTAAAGTATAAATCAAAAATATCTCCTAAAATTGGAATGGCTCCTACGGTAGTGTCTAAAAAGATATTCCACAGCATTTGTAAAATGACTCGGCCACTTGCGCCATAACGGACCATCGTTAATACCAATACACTAGAAATACCTAGACTGGCTATATCTCCTGCGCCAGGGACTAATCCAATGATGAAATCCAGTCCAAAACGGGTTTCCGTTCCGGGAATTCTAAACTGGTTATCCAAAAAAGTAGAAACAGTATCCAACCATTTAATTTTAGGTGGAGTAGTAGAATCTGTAGTAGTTGACATAAAATGAATGCATTAGTGAAGTGCAAATATCGGTAAAACTAAATTAAGTTATGTTTATATTATAAAACAAGATGTATTCACTTTACCTTTGGCTTGCAGTCTCAAAAATAATAGATTATGAGAATTATCAATATTGTCCTTGCGATTCTATTCACCCTTTTTGCTGTTGTCCAATATAATGACCCTGACCCTTGGTTATGGATTGGAATTTATTTGTTTATGGCGATAATTTCAGGACTTGCGGCAGGTAATATTTACCTCTCTTGGATTTTAAGAGGTGGTATAGTTGGATGTTTGATTGGCTTGGGGATGCTACTTCCCGATTTTATAGATTGGTTAAGTACGGGCGCAGAGTCTATTACACAAAGTATGAAAGCTGAAAAGCCACATATTGAATTAACTAGAGAATTCTTAGGCTTATTAATCTGTACGATTACTTTAGGTTTTCTGCTTTGGCAAGGGGAACGATTTAAGGTAAGATGACCGCTTTTTCGATTACACTATATCGTTTTTAAAAGTGCTAATAACGTGGTATCCTTCATTCCCGATTGTATCGTTTCACAACCATTAAAGGCCATAAACAATTTTAATTTTTTTAGGAAAGGCTCATAAATTAACTCCGCTTTTTTAATACGCTTTTCCCATACTAAATTCCGAATCCATAGAATTTTTGTCTTTCTATCAGCTTTTAAATCAACTTGTCCGACAAATTCTTTTCCATATAAAATCGGCAAACTAAAATAACCTATTTTCCTTTTTTTAGCCGTTACATAACATTCCAGTAGATAAGAAAAATCAAATAATTGCTGGACTCTTGGTCTTAAAATAACCAAGTTGTCAAAAGGCGAAAGGATATGTAATTTTTTACTCGTTCTTTTAGGGCTATAATTTTCGACTAGT
>JAFMDF010000341.1 GCA_017857395.1 Bacteroidota bacterium
CAACTTTTTGTTTGACCTATGCGGCGGATTTCGTAGCTATAGTTGCCATAGGTCAAGTAATTTTTCCTGCTGGAATATTTAAACGGTATGAGGAAATAAAGAATGATACAAGTGTATCCTTCTTTCCTAATGTAATCTCTATTGGCTCATGATTTAAACGCTTTGCAATATCTTTTAAATCATCATGGAATCTTCCCCAAGTAGCTCCTTCTTTATATCCTAAGAATCGCTTTAAGGCTGCTATATCAACGTCTATATGTTCTAACTTTTGAGTATCAGGGCTAAGACTTGAAATAAGTAATCTTGCTACCTTTAAAGCACGGGCTGATAGCTTAGTTGAGTAATTGGCTTCAACTAAGCTATTATGCTGTGTAACAATATAACGGTTAGTTATATTCGTATCTATTTCATTAATAGGCATTATTCTATTTTAGACACAAATATAGTAAATACCACCCTATTTTCAAAAGGTGGCATTTAATTTTTCTTACTACTCAAAAAGTGGCAGTTACTACTCAAAAGGTGGTATTGTCTACTCAAAAGGTGGCAATTAACTTCATAACATATTGATAATCAATAGAATATAGAGCAACAAAACAAGGTAAAAACAAGATAAAAGAAGAAACAACAATAAGGCTGAATCTACTCAAAAAGTGGCTTTAAATCCAAGCAAAATCATAAATAGTTCGTTTTCAATTAGTTATAATCATTTAAAGAGATTTATCTGGAAAAAAATCACGTTTGCTACCGCAAACAACTGAAAATTAAGACCCTGCGGGGCTTTGACCGTAAAAAGAAAAAACAATAACAAATAATACACGTACTTTCTTCTATCTAGTATTCATTATTTGATTACACTAAAGGCAACTTTTTCAGGTCGTAATGCCACCTTTTGAGTAGAGTGGTCATAGTTTGTCTAATTCTTTGATACGTGCTTTCAGTTCTTTGGCTTCTGTTTCCGTAAGTCCTTGCCCATCCCCTGCCCTCTCAAAATCTTTCATGGCGAGTGCTAAATAATATTCTCTATGGTTCAGTTCCAACTCATAAGACCGTTGCATGAGCTTCGTGTAAATTTCGGGCGGTGTGCGTACTGATATTTTTTTCTCTTTTCTCATGCCCACAAGGTAATAAATCCCCTGCTTTTTTGCGCCATTTTGCATAGAATTATATCAATGTATGAGCCAATGCGTGTTAAAGTAAATGAGTATATGCGCATATATTACAGAATCTTATTAGATTTGTGATGATATATTTTGCGCTCCTTTGCTTGTGATAAGCAAATTCGCAAACAAAAAACCCTGAAAGAGCCGTGCCGCTAAGCTGCTCAATCAGGGAATTATTTCATTTCTGAAACTACAAACTTATGCAAAATCCGCAAACTTTGCTGAGTGCCTACTATCAAGAATGGGCATTCGTCTATGGTCGTAAATTCTTGCTTTCTGTTCTGGCTTTTGGCTCTGTTCTCGTAACTCACATGATAGGCGCACATATTGGAAAGCTTCTATTCCCTACTCTACCCCTCTTGCAATTACTGACAAAAATTTTCTTTGTCGCAATGGGCTGGGCGGCAATTGATTGGGTATTAGCTAACGCTCTAGCTTCTGCTTCCCATGTGGATGAAGAAGAGGAAGAAGAAAACAAAGACGGTGAAAAGAAAAACTATAGCAAACGCCCTGTCTGGGTCTTTGCTATAGTTGCTTTGGCTTCTACCCTTGCCCTGTCGCTGGTTTCTAATTATTTTATCAGCAACCAATTGGCAGGAAAAACGCATCTTTCTGGATTCAATCAGATGGTTGCCAAATCAATGACGCAGGATAGCAGTTTAAAATCCCAAGCCTTTGCCATTTTGAAGGATGCCCCTAAAATGCAAAATAAGCTCACCACAGAAGCATTAGCGCAAAAAGGCAGGTTAGTAGCCGCTGCTATCAAGAAGGGGTCGGAGAGCTGGAAAAAAGACTATCAGCGTGGACGAAATAACCCCAGAGCATTCTTTTGGACATGCCGCCGATGCCCTCAGCGTTACAAAGATTATCGAAACGGCATATTGAGTGCTATCGAGGAAGGCGATAAAATTCTAGCTACAGCAAGAAACCACCAAAGCAATTTACAGGCTTCGCTCTCCCCTACCCTTTCCTATCAACTTTCTAATGATTCGCTATTGCTGGCAGTTAAGAAAAACACCGAGCAGCTAGAGCATGAACGCAAAGAGCGAGAAAGCCAAATTAATATTATCCTGCTTTGCATGACATTGGGTTGTGGTATCTTATCGCTTATCCTCACTTACGTTTTACGGGAACACCGCAGGAAGTACGGGCAACAGGTGATTGAAAATAACGCCCGTTTTTTCATGTTGATTTTTGATGTGTTCAGCCGATTTGGTAACGGTTTACTGGATATTGGTTATACGCTTATCGTGCAGCCGTTTAACTATTTCCAACGGAAAGGCTGGCTTAAACGTTATCAGTTATCCGCTAACCGTTTAACGAATAAGCCTCCAGCTATAGCTCTAACCGTTACGAATAACGATAGAACCGTTAAACGTTTATGCCTTAACTGTTCAACGGATATAAGCCACAAGCGCAAAGGGGCTAAATATTGTGGTGATTCTTGCCGTATGGAACACCATAATTTTACACCCCATAAACGGAATGGGGTGGAAGCGTAGTAACGTTAATATCACAACCGTTTGAGAAAAAGCTGCTGGTTTGAAAGAATCCGCAGCTTTTCTTTTTGGATAGTTCTAACTTTAGATTAACTTTGCATTAAGGTTAAAATGATTTCTTTGTGACGTTATAATAACGTTACTTCAACGTTAAAGTGAATATATGATAATTACAACAGGTGGTATTAAAGGTGGAAGCGGTAAAACTACATTAGCCGTTTCTTTGACCGTTTTATTATCTCATTTGCCAACTGCAAATGATGTTCTTTTGGTTGATGCAGATAACCAAGCAACAGCTTCTGATTTTTCAACATGGCGTACAGAATCTTTAGGAGAAACTGGATATACATCTATTAAATTGTCTGGTGTATCTGTTCGTAATGAAGTCCAGAAATTAAAAAAGAAATATGACCATATAGTTATTGATGCAGGGGGAAGAGATACAGCATCCCAGAGGGCAGCTATTGCGGTATCAGATGTTTATCTAGTGCCTTTTGCTCCAAAGTCTTTTGATATGTGGACGTTGGAACAAGTTACAGAATTAGTAAAGGAGATGGGAATAGTGAACCCTGATTTGAAAAGCTATGCTGTACTAAATAAGGTGGATTATAATCAAAAGGATATAGATGAAGCTCGAAGCTACATAGAAGAGGCGGAAATATTCAAAGTATTAGACAATACGCTGCATGAAAGAAAAGCCTTTGCTAATGCAGCAGCAGAGGGATTAACCGTTAGTGAATACAAACCTTATAATAAAAAGGCTATTGCAGAGCTTGACTCACTTTTTAAAGAAATAATATCACTTTCAGAGAAGCCTTTACAGCATGTGGCATGACGTTAAAAAGAAATCATTATAACGTTAAAATAAGATTATAGAATAAATAAAAGCAGGTATTTTATGGCATTATCAAGAAAACCTAAAAAGGAATCTGTATCACCTGATAAAGTGACAGAATTAATTTTAAAAGGCGGTAGCTCTCCTGATGAAACGACCGCAGAGGATGGGGGAGAGGAAGAAATTATTAAATTAGTTCAATTAAGGATTCCTTTAAACCAACTTAATAATATTGACTCATTCGTAAAGAAAAGAGCAGGGAAGCTTTCACGCCATACATGGATAATGGAAGCTATTGCAGAAAAAATAGAAAAAAGTGAATAAGGTTATTTTAACGTTACAATGACCTTATAATAATGTTAAATGAATATTACCCAAGCCAACAATTTAGACCTCCCAGATTTGCTTTCTCGTATGGGCTTTGAGC
The DNA here is from genome assembly GCA_017857395.1 of Bacteroidota bacterium. Classification (GTDB taxonomy): domain Bacteria; phylum Bacteroidota; class Bacteroidia; order Chitinophagales; family Saprospiraceae; genus JAFMDF01. The sequence goes on from JAFMDF010000341.1 coordinate 3,925, forward strand.
CTGTATCTATCAAGAAGGGCGGTGACCATCTATTTTACTATTCTCCTTTTAGAACGGAGAAAGAACCCTCCTTCAATATCTCAAGGGGTGAAAAATATCCTTGGGTATGGAATGACTTTGGCGACCGAGGTGGCACGGTAATAGACTTTGCTATGCATTACCAAGGACACAGCGATTTTAAGAAAGCTTTGCGCTATCTGGAAAGCTTCTATTCTGGAAAACCTAAAATATTATCCAAAGCGAAGAGGGTAGGGGAGAGCCAACAAAATCTTTTTTCTTCTTACGGTCAGCCTGCGCAGCAGTCGCCGCAAAAACCGAGTGAGAGGGAATTACAGTTCCTTCATGCTACCCCCGTAGCCAATCCCATTATATATTATTACCTGATAAATAAACGGTGCATTCCCCGACCGCTAATAAGTCGCTACCTGTTAGAAGTTCGTTATTTTAACCGTAAACTGGATAAAGAACTTTTTGCTTTTGGTATGAAGAACCGCAGTAATGGCTATGAAATCAGAGCCGCTACGGATGAATATAAATTCAAATCGGCATTAATCGCTCGTGATATTACTATAATCGAGGGCAGCCAGCCGCTACGTAGTAGCTTGAATATTGTAGAGGGCATGACCGACTTTCTAAGCCTTTGCGCTATGTATAGCGTTCAACAGCTTGCAGGAGATACAATTATTCTGCATTCCTTATCCTCTTACAGTCGAGCCGCCGAATATATCAAGGGCAGAGGGTATGGCACTATTTACACTTTCCTCGATAATGATGAATCAGGGCAGAAGCACACAAAGCGATTTAAAGAGGAATTTGGGGAGCTGGTGGTTTCTCAAAGTAGCCTCTTTGCCCCCCATCAGGATTTAAACGCTGCACTTATGGCTAATCAACCTTCTAAAGGTTTAGCAGGATAGCGTTTATAACAGTCTTGGGGCTTTGCCCCTAGCGCACTCCGCAAAAAATAGCCCTTACCGTGTTGTCGCTGCGCTCCTGCCCGAACCATAAGGGCGATTTTTTACTTCCGTTTGCACCCCCATCCTCGCCGAAGGGCAGAAGGTTAAAGCGCACTTGTGCTTTTACCTTTTAACCCAATATAGGAGAAATAAAATGAACAATGCAGAGAGATATTTTGCAGGACGGGAAACAGTAGAGGACATTAAGGCGCATTATCGCCAGTTAGCTAAAGATAATCACCCTGACTTAGGAGGTGACTGCGAAGCGATGAAGGAGATTAACCGCCAGTATCATGAAGCCCTTAAATTAAAAGATGGTCAAAAATCTGATGGACATTCGTATCATTATAAGCAGGACGTTGAAGAAGAGATTATGGCAAAGCTGCATGAGCTGCTAAAGCTTCGTAGTCTTGATATTGCTTTAATCGGCTATTGGATATGGGTCACAGGTGACACTAAGAAGAATAAAGAAGCCCTCAAAGCTGCTGGATTGAAGTGGCACAGTAAACGCAAATGCTGGTATTATAAGCCGAAAGACTGGAAGCGGAGCTATCATAGTAATGGTGATTTATCGGAGCTTGCAGGTAAATATGGCTATAAAGGATTCCAAACCGCTGACGAGGAATATATGCCAGTTAAAAGCAAGTGAATATTAAAACCAATAGAACACAGAATTTAACCCAAACAGGAGTAAACAACATGGCTAAAAATAACAGCGTAACGCTTATAGGAAATACGGGTTCAGATGCCCGAATCATTGAAACAGAGTCTAACCGTTTTGCAGGGGTTTCCGTTGCTACGACCGAAAGCTATAAAAAAGAAGGTAGTGAGGAATGGCTGAATAAAGAAACTATTTGGCATAATGTGATGGCTTTTAATCCTACCCTTATAGAGGTATTGGACAGCTTAAAGAAAGGCACACGGATAGAGGTAACAGGTTCATTATCCTACCGCCCTTATCAGGTGCAGGATGGTGATGGTGTGGTCATAACCAAACAGGAAGCTTCTATCATTGCCCATAAAGTAGAGCTTCGTCCGTTACCTAAGAAGAAACCTAACTAAGAGAGTAGGGGAGGGCTTGCCCTCCCTTCAATCTTCATCAAACATTCACACCAGAAAGAGAGCAATCTGCTATGATAATTACTATGGATAATTCACAAGAAAATGATGTACTTAATTTCCCTATTCAGAAAAAGGATTTAGACCCCTTACATGGTAGGGAATTACGAGAGCAGGGGCGACTGACAGCAATTAAATTACTTAATATGGTTACTACTGGTCAAATAAAGGAACTACCCGAAGAAATTAAAGCTCATATTAGAATCGTTGATAAAGGTTGTCGTCAATATGGTTTACTTCCTTTAGAGGGTGATTTTTAATATTAAAAACTTTTTCTATCTTGTCATTATTTAGTGATTCCAAAATTCTGAATAAGGGGTACGAGTAATGTTGGAACATTTTCTGCCGTTAAGGATTTTATCTAATATTAAAAAAATTGTTTTGACCGAATACACAAAATCAAAAATCATTAGACCCTATCAATTTGATTATCAATGGTTTGTTCATAGAAACGTGCGTTTGCCTGAACGATATGGTGTTGAGATATTTGATATAACTGCCTGATTTAGGTGTTCAATAAACTAGTTAGTTTATTCAAAATTCATTTTAAGCAAAGTAAACCGTTTTATTGAACGATAATTATACTCCCAAATACTGAAAAATAAGGCATTGAGCTTATTTATCGAAAATAATGTTACTGGCAACATAGTTCAAAAAATTGAATAATTTTATACCTTTTATTGAACTCTATGAAATTGAATTGTTTTGTGAATTTCATTATTGATTATCAAAGATTTATAGAAAATAGAGAACTATAAAATTTAAAATAATCAATTCCTTAACGGCATTTTCTGCACTAACAATACTCGTACCCCTTATCCCATTCCTCTTCAATTAGTTTGGTGTCAATCTTTCCTTTGGATAACAACAAGTAATTATCAGGATAAGTACTTGGATATTCAAAAGTGTGTATCATTTTTGCTCTAGAGGTAATGGAGGCATAACGAGGAGCAAATTGATACCCAAAGAAATCTAGGATAGCAAAGTTGATTTGATTCGTACCATCTGTATCTGTTGAATGGATTTCTGGTTGAATATCCGTTTCATTATTGTAGAGTAAGTCGAAGACAAAGTAACTCTCATGTTCATGTGTACCAATGATTTTGGCATTAACCGGAATATGATTGGCTACCATCGTGTAGTCACTAAGCCCCTTACCTAAACCATAATATTTCGGCGAGTATCGAGAATTGATGGTATCGAACTTAGTACCAAATTTCTGACCATCGCTACTGGAATGAATTTGGTCTTCCTCAATATTATAGTATGGAAACATTGATAATTTACTGGTAGCATTGACGATTTTAATATTCGCTTTTTCCAGCGTTTCATTTCGGATAAAATTATTAACCGCAGCATTTAATTCGTGTACGGTAATATCAGAAATTTGCGCCATTTTCTTTATGCCATGATTCGTACCCAAAGCTAATATGGCTGCAATAAGTTGTTGTTTTGGAATATTACCAGCCACATCTTTGCCCAAAATATGAGTAAATTCACCCATAAATCCAGTATGATTCTGAACCATATCTATTAACTCAGCAATGTTTCTCGACCTAAACTGACTGAATAGCGTATGGTTTACGTTGTTGGTAATGCTTGGATATTGCAAAGTCCACTTAGTAGAACCATCTGGCTTTTGTCCATCAATTTTCACGTACTTATTTTCTCCTTTCAAAATCGACTCGTTGACCCTTTTGAACTTTGCGTCTAACTCCTGTTTCAATTCTGCCAGTAATTCCTTGATAGGCATTCGTAGTCGAGGCGCCTCTATACTTTCTAAAATTGCTGTTTTATTTCGTTGCCAATATTCTTTTGGAATTAAATCTTGGTCAAAACTCTTAAATACAAAACTGTCAGGAATAAAAATATCTCCACTTTCAATCCTATTACGAATGGTTTGTAGCATATAAAATTCGTAACGCTTAACCAATAAAACACCATCTTTATAAAAATATTTTTTTTGATGATTGGGAATAAATAGACACGGGATTTCTTCGATAGCCACTTTAGTTAATGATTTTCCTTTAGCTAAAATAGGCTTGGTAAAGTCAATCGCCTGTATCAAATCCGTATTACCACTCATCCCCTTGAAGGTAAGATGGACAAACAGATGGCGAATATTGAGGGATATTTTCTGCTGGATGCTTTCATAGAACACTCGTTTCAATTCTTTTTTATCTAGCTTATTATCATTGATATAGTCGTTAACAATAGGGAATTGTTTCTTGCCAAGGATGCCAAAAGCGGTTTTGCGAACCGCCCCAAAAGTAAGCGCATCTACTATTTGCTCATCAATGAATAAAGACAAAATCTGAGGGACTTTGATGAGTTGGGACATGCCTTCTAACTGATAAGCATAAATGGTGTTTCTAGAATAACCTTCCGCTTGTTTTTCATAAGTATGGACGTAATGCTTAAAGGCCTCAATCAAAATATCATTGATATGTCGGAATCTGCTATAAGCAAAACACAGCAAATAAATATAGACCATATTCCGTTTCATTCGTTTAAGCCGGAAAACGCTATAATGTTCTGCAAGAGAGGCATAGTATCGAATATTTTCATTAGATATTTCCAACTTAGGAATGACAAGTTGAGCTAATAAGTAGATTTGTTCCATCTGCTGTTTGCGTAATACCTGACCTCGCATTTGATAACATTTAAAAGAACTTGGTTCTTGTTGTAGCCATGTTAGTAAATAACTACTCATCACTTTTTCTTCCAGTAAATGCTGTAAATGCTCGATAGCTTGTGGATTTAAAAACTGGTCTGCTAGCGTTTCTAACCTTAATCGCTCTTTTATCAAAGCCTGAGCAATGATATGTTTTTGCATTACGCTATAACCAGGTAAAACTATCTTGTTCTGTTCCAGATAATTGAGTAGCTCTCGAAAGATATAGACAGGGCGAGAATAAAGCATAGCTAGTTTTTCTGCTTTTTCTATCAAAGTAGCGCGAATATTTTCATCGGCTACCCGATAATCGTATAAATTCAAAATCACCTTTTGCTGTTGTAAGCGAGTTGTCTGGGACGCTTTTCCTGACAGGTTAAGCACATGAGCGGGAAAGTATCGCTGTCGAATATACTCCGCATCTTTGAATACCTTTTCCGCCTCAACGACAAAAAATAATTGCTTGGCTTTGAAGTACCCCAATTGAAGGGAGAAATAGATTTTTGTAAAAACCCTACTGTACTGGTTCATGGCTGTTCTTTCAGCATCATTAAATTCAAAATAGGTTTGCCGAGCATCCTCATCAAATTTGGGAAGGTCATACAATTTACTAATTTCACTATCCGATAGAATCGTTAGCTGTTTTGACATTATGTAATTTTTTTAATGTGATTAAAAAAGAAAATACTGGTAGTGGAGGGTTGAAAAACAGAGAAACTGGGTAATTTAAACCAACGTTATTATTCACCTGTTTTGGGCAAAAATAGAAATAGTATTTTTTTACCAACT
>JAFMDF010000342.1 GCA_017857395.1 Bacteroidota bacterium
TTTTGATAATATTTTATTTTATTAACTAATTTTGGGCGAACCTAGCGATTTAAAGCATTTAAAATAGCTGCCATTAACAAGAGAACCGCTGTGATAAGAGAACCGCTACTATTTTTCATGTTTTTTAATTCTAAATTACCTTAAGTCAAAGCCACTCCATACAATTTCATCTGCTTCACCATACTTACCAAACCATTAGAACGAGTCGGAGATAAATGCTCCTTCAAGCCAATTTTTTCAATAAAATATAAATCTGCATTAGCAATTGCTTCGGCTGGTTGTCCTGACAAAACACGAATTAGTAATGCAATAATGCCTTTGGTAATGATTGCATCACTATCTGCTGTAAAATCAACGCTATTCCCTTCATGGTTTGCATGTAACCATACTTGACTTTGGCAACCTTTAATCAAATGGTCTGCATTTTTATACTGTGCATCAATCAAAGGCAACTTTTTACCCAAATCAATGATGTATTCATATTTGTCCATCCAATCATCAAAAAAAGTAAATTCTTCGATGATTTCGTCTTGTATTTCGTTAATATTCAAAAGTTATTGAAGTTATTAAAGGTTATCAAAAGTTATTAACTTAGCATTCGAGCAGCACGCTTAACCCCTTCCACTAATTTATCAATATCGGCCTTATTATTATAAAAAGCAAAAGAAGCTCGAACAGTCCCTGGAATACCAAATCTAGCCATTAAAGGCTGGGTACAATGGTGACCTGTTCTAACCGCAATACCTAATTTATCCAAGATGGTCCCGACATCAAAAGGATGTGCGCCTTCCAAAAGGAAAGAAATAACACTTGCCTTTTCTTTGGCTTCTCCTACAATGCGAATACCTTCAATCTGTTTTAATTGAGACGTACCATACGCCAATAAGTCATTTTCATGCTCGATAATTGCGTCATGTCCAATCTCTTGCATGTATTCTACCGCTGCCCCTAAACCAATAACGCCTGCAATATCAGGTGTACCCGCTTCAAATTTATGCGGCAACGTATTATAGGTCGTTTTTTCAAAAGTCACCGTTTCAATCATCTCTCCACCACCATGATAAGGGGGCATCGCATTCAACCATTTTTCTTTACCGTATAAAATACCAATCCCCGTTGGACCACACATTTTATGACCAGAAAAAGTATAAAAATCAGCATCTAATGCCTGTACATCAATTTTCAAATGTGGAATCGCTTGTGCCCCATCAATTAAGACTGGTACATTGATAGCATGTGCTTTGTCAATAATTTCTTTAACAGGATTAATCGTTCCTAAGGCATTAGAAATATGATTGATAGCAACGATTTTAGTTTTGTTGGTCAATAATTTATCAAATTCCGACATAATTATTTCCCCATCTTCATTGATTGGAATCACTTTCAAATGTGCCCCTTTTTCTTCACAAATCATCTGCCAAGGCACAATGTTAGAATGATGTTCCATCGTAGAAATCAACACTTCGTCTCCTGCCTCTAAAAATTTTCGACCGTAGCAATTGGCCACCAAATTTATCCCCTCCGTAGTTCCTCGAACGAAAATACATTCTTTGTCACTCGGTGCATTGATGAATTCCTGAACCAATCGACGACTTTTTTCAAAAGCATCTGTTGCTTCTTGACTTAATTGATAAACACCTCTATGTACGTTAGCGTGAAGATTTTCGTAATAGCTATTCATTGCATCTATTACATAACTTGGCTTCTGGCTAGACGCCGCACTATCTAAAAAGACGATGGGCTTGCCATTCATTTCTCGCTTTAGCAGCGGAAAGTCTTCTCGGATTTTTGCAAAATCTACTTTTTTCGACTTCTTATTTTTGGTGGCTGTTACCATAAAATTTTTGATTTAGATTTATCCTAATTTCTCTTTCATCATCGCCAAAGCCTTCTCCTTCACACTCTCCAATTGGAAATTCTCCAATACCTCCGCCACAAAAGCAAATTGTAACATAGACCGAGCCTGTTCCAAATTCATACCTCTAGTTCTTAAATAATAAATAGAGGTTTCATCCATCTGCCCAATCGTTGCACCGTGAGAACATTTTACATCATCTGCAAAAATTTCTAATTGTGGCTTGCTGTCCATCTGCGCTGTATTGGATAAAACCAAACTACTATTTTGCTGGAAAGCATTCGTTTTTTGTGCATCTTGACGCACGTTTACTTTTCCATTAAACACCCCTCGACCTTTATCATCAATAATACCTTTATACAATTCATTACTTTCGCAATGTGGATGCGCATGGTCGATAAAACTTTGATTATCAATATGCTGGTCGCCTTTTGCTAAATAGACCCCGTATAAATTGGTATTTGTACCAGACGATTGCAAATGCGAACTCAAATTATTTCTAACCGTTTTACCACCTAAGTCCAAGACATAAGAAGAGTAAGTACTATCTCTTTCTTGGATGGCAATCGTATTATTAATTTGAAAAGCAGCTAAGCTCTCGTTCTGCAATTTATAATGATGGACATGGGCATTTTTACCAACCATGATGCGGCTTAAAGCATTGGTAAAATAAGTCCCATCATTGATAGCAGAGTAAGTTTCAATCACACTTACTTCGCTACTTTCTTCTGCCACGACCAAAATTTGAGGACTAGTCATAATAGCACTCCCACCCGATACCGTAATATTCGTTAAATGAATCGGCTTATCAACAGCAGTTCCTTTGCTTACATGGATAAAAGTACCTCCGTGAGACAAAGCGGTATTTAAAGCCACAAAAGCATTCAATCCCAACTCATTGGTCAAGGCATTTTCAACCAAGGCTTGCGTATCGGCATTATCATAAGCTGTTTTTAAATCGCTAATCGTCAAGCCGTCCATTTGATTATCAAAATTGGATAACTCCTGATTTAAAACACCATTTACAAAGACCAATTGGAAAGCGTCCATATCGCCAAAACTTGCTGCTTTGACTACATTCTCACCAATAATTGACCCTGTGCCTTCTGAAAAAGACTGCTTGGCAATTTTTGTAACGTAAGTATACTTGTAGTCTTCATCTTTTCTCGCAGGAAAACCCATACTCTCTAATCGCTCAATTGCTTGTTGCCGAATTGCTTGCAGCGGATGCGATTTTTGACCGTTTAATTGCTGCTCTTTGAGGTCGAATAAAATTCGATACTTCGCAACGATTTCGGCTGATTTATTATCAATAGCTGTTGCCATTTTTTGTTATTTAGAGGTCAGACCATTACATTGTCAGACCGTAAATTAAAATTTACTGTCAGAAGCCAGATAGTGTCGTCTAAGTCAAGTCTGACTTCTGACAACAACGTGGTCTGACTTCTCGCTTCTTTTATGCTGAAACCCCGTCCACTTCTTCCTTAATCCAATCATACCCTCGCTTCTCTAATTCCAAAGCCAAATTCTTATCACCTGTTTTAACAATCTGTCCGTTGTATAAAACGTGTACATAATCAGGGACGATATAATCCAACAAACGTTGGTAATGCGTTACGATTAAGAAAGAACGATCTTTGGTTCTCAATTGATTAACGGCATTCGCTACAATTCGCAAAGCGTCAATATCTAGACCAGAATCCGTTTCATCCAAGATGCCTAATTTAGGTTCTAAGACTGCCATTTGTAGCATTTCATTCCGCTTCTTTTCTCCACCAGAAAAACCTTCGTTTAAAGACCGCTTTAATAAAGCTTGATCTAGTTCTACCAACTTGGTTTTTGCTCGTAAATATTTAAGCATTTCCATGGCATTCATTTCTTCTTCGCCTCTTGCCTTTCGTACAGAATTAACCATACTCTTTAAGAAATTGGCGTTACTCACACCAGGAATTTCTACAGGATATTGGAACGCTAAAAAGATACCAGCAATAGCTCTTTCATCAATTTCCATGTCCAATAAATCTTCGCCACAAAATTCGATGCTTCCACTATCCACTTCGTATTCATCTTTACCAGCTAATACATGGGAAAGTGTACTTTTTCCAGAACCGTTTGGCCCCATAATCGCATGAATTTCGCCTGGTTTAATGTCTAAGTTAATACCTCTTAGGATTTCTTTTCCTTCTACGGAGACTTTTAAGTCTTTAATTTTTAGCATTTTCTATTTAAATTTTACTGTATTGGCGAATTCATTCGCCATTATTTTTTAGGTTTATTCCTAAAGCGGCGAATGAATTCGCCGATACGTGACTAATAATTTATAATAACTTCTTCAGAATCAATTGTCTTTGCAATTCTTTATAAATTCCTGCAATATTCAAGGTCGTTTCTCCACAAACCTCATATCCATAATTTTGATAAAAGCTAGCTGCCTCACTACTATCCATCGTTTTTAGCCAAATCACTTTTTTGTCAAGTTTGATGGCAATCTCCTCTACCGCTTGCATTACTGCTTTCCCAAGTCCTTTTCCTATCCCTTTTTTTAACAAATAAATGCGGGCTAATTCTAAGGCTTTTTTGACACTATAGTTTTCAAAAGCAGCATCGAAATGCAATTTTAAAAAGCCATAAATTTCATTCGCTTCCATAATAAAATAGACGCCTACATTTTTATCTGTCAATTCCTTAGATAAAGCAGTTGCTGTATAATTAGCCTGAATGTATTGTTCGCCTTTGTCTTTCCAAAGGTATTGGTAATGTTCTCTGTAGGTCGTTTGGGTTATATTGATTAGTTCCTTTAAATTTTGTAGTGTACATGCTTTCAGTTCCAAATCAAATTATTTATTTGCATTTTTTAAAGTAACCATTCATGACAGAAGTTACTTTAAATTTTTTATCTTTTCTTCAATCTCTTTTATTTTAAGTTGCCGATTCATATCGTATACTTCCGACTTATCATTAGCAATAGCTAGTAAATTTAGCGATGTATTAAAAGCATTTGTCTTTCCTGCATTATCTGATTGATGTTCTCCTAATACCTCGACATAATCCGCAATTTGCACTAAATGTACATCTGTGAATTGTCGCTCTTTCAAATAATCACTTAACACAACTTTATCCATCCCTAATAATTTGTCAATATCAAGATCCAGTTCCTTATTAAATTGTTCGTTTGCAATTTCAAAACCCAGCGCCACTTTTCCTTGAGACTTTAAGCCTAAAAAACCTGTAATGATTTTACCTATAGCTCTGCCTAATTGCTCAATCTGTTGTTGGAGGAGGTCTCTTTGTATCATTGACTTTAACTTTTTATAGGTTGAAGTACAATCCAATCTTTATTCACATCTATCACTTTATACTGGTTCTCTAAAATATTAATTTTTGTAGATTCAATATGATAGTAAATAACCATAGCCGTAAAACCTTCCGAAACAGACGATTCTTTATATACTGGACTAATAGCGAAAGTTTGATTATTAGGCATTCCAGAATAAAGCAATCTTATATTACGATTAAAAAGTCCTTGCTTTTTTATAATTCCTATGGTTCCTGTTTTGATTTTTAGCTCTATTGACATTTAGGCATTATTAGGTTTATTAAAACAACTGATAAAACATCAATTCCTCCGAATCATTCGGCAAATGAATCAGCTTCACAAATCGCAAACCCAACTTCTCCAACAACTTTTGCGAGCTTAAATTCGCTGGTGTCGTAATGGCATTTATTTGAGTTAATCCAAATTCATTCAAAGCCAATGCTTTAATCTTCGTTGCACTTTCAAAAGCATAGCCTTGCTTGCCATATTGCGGCAAAAAAGCAAAACCTATATCTACGCCTTCTAATCCTTCTCTATCGTATAAGCCACAACTACCAATTTTCACTCCATCACTTTTTCGAATTACTGTATGATTAGAAAAGCCCAATCTTTCTTGCTGTGGACGCATTTTAATTTTGATGTATTCTGCTGCATCTTCCACCGTTTTGATGCCTCTATCTCCTATATATTTCAACCAACCTTCGGTATTCATGACCTCATAAATAAAAGGCGCATCTTCTACCGTTGTTGGTCGAATGATTAATCTTTCTGTTTCGTATGTTGGGTCTTTTTTTACCACCTCTAATTACTTTTTACTATGTAGTCATTTAAGTTTTATTACGTTTTTTCTTATATGCACTTAAATGACTAAGTGGTTAAACCTATATTTTGGTTTATGCCAAATTTAATGGTTACAATTTTTTATAAGCATGACAAATAAATTCTGTTGCATCTTTTTGGTCAAATCGGGTCATATTACAAAGCAATTCCTGCTTTGGGTCATTATTATTAGCACATATAACACATAAAGAAGGTTTTTCAAAATCATTAGCAGTAACCTCATACCCATCATCATCAAAAAATCCTGCTATTTTATTCGGCGGTATATCATCAATATGTCTACGCCCTTGGGTCGATAATCGCTTTGTAATCGCTTCTTTTAATTCATAATCATTATCGGGATAACCTTCTCCCGTAATACAGGTAAAACATTTATTCCCAACAAATGCACCTCCAATCACCCAAATATCATTGCCACAATTACACCTTTTGCCACTTTTGTAAAAAGCTAACGCATCTTTTAAAGCTTTGCGAACCTCTTTTTCCTTCATAGAAGGATTGCTTTTAAGATGAATCTTTATGTATTTTTCTAAGGAGATTGGTTTAAATCCCATGGCATTCGTTTTTATTTCTTTTCAAATTATAAAATATAATTTTTCATTATTCGGTTACAATTCTTTATTCCAACGTGGTAAGCAACCATTTATGTCAAAGAATTTTTGAATTATTGTTGCCTCAACAAAAACTGGAATATCCCTATGAGTATCATTAAATGTATCATACCAATAGACATCCAAAGCTTCAATTTTTTCGGCTGTCAATTTTTGAAGCCACGATTTTTTTCTCGGAATTTTCCCAAATTGATGCCCATTAACAATCCTGTCAAAAAGTCCATTTTCACGATGATTCATATTTCCATTATTCTGAACTTTCCCAGAAGAACCTATATAAACTAATTCAATTTTTCCATTTTTTAATTCATACACGATATAAATTCCACTCTTGTTTTTTGGCGCATTACAAACATCTTCAAGTCTGTCTTTTTTCGAGAAGAAGAAATGATTTTTGTTTTTATATTTACGCAATTCATCAAACATATATCAGTATTTTGTGGTTTTCTTAACGCCCGCTTGTCAATGAAAATATTCGCATAGAATATTTTCCAGTGATATAGTGTTAATTGAAGCATTTTTTAATCCGTTTAGGATTCAAAAAAACCGACTATCAGGGATGGTTGCCCTCATGGGCTGTTTCTTTTTAACTTCCTACTATACGCCATATGGCGTGTAGCTAAGCTATAATTTTTTTTAATTTTTAAAATTAAAAGGCTGGTAATCAATTTTATAAGATTAATGAAATTTTATATATTGCAATTGTTTTCATGCATACATAATCAACTACAAAAAATCCAAAATCTCCCCAACATTCTCCAAAGACCGAAACCGTTCCTCCACAATAGTCGTCTCCACCCGTTCATATTCCCAAGTCGTATGAAAAGGCACATGAAAAGCATGTCCGCCCAATTCCAAAACAGGTAAAACATCAGACTTTAAAGAATTGCCAATCATTAGAAACTCATTGGGAGGAATATCTAAATGCTGAATCAATTTTTTATAATTCGGCCTTTTCTTTTCCGACATGATTTCAATATGGTGAAAATAGTTCGCTAAACCAGACTTTTCCAGTTTGCGTTCTTGGTCTAGCAAATCTCCTTTTGTTGCCATCACCAAGCGGTATTTTCCTTGCAATGCCTCCAATACTTCGGCAATGCCGTCAATCAATTCCAAGGGCGCTTCTAACATTTCTTTGCCAATATTCAACATTTCTATAATGGCAGTTAATGGAATCGTTTTATCCGTTATAGCTATTCCTGCTTCTATCATCGATAAAATAAAGGATTTTATACCATAGCCATAAAGCGGTAAGTTTTTGATTTGTGCTTGGAATAAAGCACTTGGTGGACTATTTTTTGGTAAATAATCTGCCATCAACTCATAAAACTGCTTTTCTGCCAATCTAAAATAGGGTTCGTTCACCCAAAGCGTATCATCTGCGTCAAAAGCAATGACTTTTATGTTTTTCATCTTGCTATAATAAAAGGTTGAGTCGTCACGGTTTTTGGATTAGTTACCTGTAGAAAATACCTGCCATTTGGGATTGCTTGAATATCAATGGTTTGGCTAGGATTTTGCTGATTTTGCTGCGATTGTACGATTCTACCATATCCATCAATAATGGAAATGGAAGTGGGTTGATTCACCAATTGCTCACTTACGATAGTCACAAAATCACTTGCAGGATTTGGAAACAGCTTAAAAGCTACTGGTTTTTTAGTTGTAGCGAGCGGTTTACAATCCGCAGGAAATAAATAACTATAGGTGGTTCGACTTTGACCACGTTCTTCTTTGGTAATCATTTCTGAAGGCAAACCATCACAATAAAACTGGTAGCTATAAGTAGTGGTATCGGTGAAAACAGAAATCCCTGCTGCACTTTTACTACTCCGTTCATAAGTAGCTTGTTGAATATAACCCGCTTCACTATAATCATAATTCCAATCCTCAAAAACGAAGGGTTCTGCCCGTTTACGATCAAGCGGACGTTCTTTCAAATCTAGAATTTCTTCTTCTATTCCCGTCAATACTTGATTAATCCCATTGAGTTTAAGAAAAGTTCGATAGTTATAAATCGTTTGATTGGCATCGTATTGAATCGTTGTTAAGGTTCTAACAAAATCATTTTCAGAACCAATTTCTCTCACAATATCTCTGCCAGCGGCATCAAAAACGATTTGTTCTTTAATATCCCATTGATTACAATTTTGAACACCAGTTGGGCAATCCTGTACTTCTAAAATTCGACGTTGGCGACCATTTCTTAAAGGTTTATAGGTGATTCTAATAGTACTTTTCAATTCGTCAATCGTAGCATCCACTTGAGTACTACTTATAAATCGAGCAAACCTACATTCGTCATCATACAGTGCTAATTGAAGCCAGCTTAAAAACAAACCTTCTGTAGTCGAATTACCTTTTTCATAAACTCGTTGCAAATAAGAACAATCTTCCAAGTATTCATATTCTGTCCTGCGAACTAAGGTCAACGGTTTATTATTCCTTTCTTTAACATACCCTAATGTCAATAGTAATTGACCTGATTCCGAATAAGCAAATTGATTATCTCGAATAAAAAAACCTGAGTTTTGACTAATAAAATTTCTCGTTATTTTTCGAGTCGTATTATTATTAGCATCAAACCATTCTTCCGAAGAAGTGTACCAGTCGGCTAAGGTATTATTATAGACACGCTTCGTTTCTTTTTTTAAGTCAGTTCCTTGGAAATCATAGTCAATAGTAGAGACTTTTCTCCACGTTTTATCATTTGTATATTGATAGGTTACCGCTTGATTTATAGGGTTTTGTGCCCAACCAAGGCTACCCTTCTAGCGTTGTAAAATATTGCCTTTCAAAGATTTATCTTTCC
>JAFMDF010000343.1 GCA_017857395.1 Bacteroidota bacterium
AAGGAATATGATGAGAAATATACTATTACTGCTATCCATATTATTAAGTGCTAGTCTATTATTTGCACAACCAAAAGGGGAGGGGAAAACCGAAATGAGTATTTATGGGCAATTAGCCGTCAATACCAATCCCGAAACAGCATGGAAGGCCATCAATGAAAATTATGGGCACGTTGGCAATCACCATAAAGGCATCAAATATGCTTATGTAATGGAGGAGCAACTACCTATTTGTTATGGCGCTGTTCGTTATAGTCAAATTAATAAAACACAATCTTTCCAAGAGTCGATTACGGCTTATGACGAAGGAAATAAGAAGTATACCACGACCATTTATGAAGCAACGGAAGAGGCCTTACCGATACTTCAACAAACAGTAGGCATTAAAATAGTTGATGGACAAACTTATGTGTATCAAGAAATAACTTACAAAAATACGACTAGGCAGGCAATAGGGAAAATCAAAAAATGGAATCGTTCGTATTTGAAAGCCTATAAAGAAGTTATTGAGGAGATGATGCCGAAAGCGCCTAAATCGAAGCAGTTTCAGCAGCGGTTTGCTAGTATGTTGTATGAATGATAAGTTTTAGAAGCAGATGTCAGACCGAAAATTAAAATTTTCTGTCAGAAATCAGATAAATTTCGAGCGAAATCTGACTTCTGACAGTTTATATAATAAACGGTCTGACTTCTGTCTTCTTTTGGATATTATTCCACTCGCTTCGCAGGATGTTCTCCATTTTGAAATAACGTCAAACTCTTAGCATTACCAGTCTCCTCTAAATGAAAAAGCAATTGTGCATCCACATTTGTCAAAGCAAATTTATGCTCCGAGACAGGAATAATTTTCATTTTTGGTTGTCCTGTTGCCTGTGCCATTAAATGGTCACCTTCCTTCCTAATCGTTATATGAAAATCGGGCGCTAATTGATATTTGCCTACATATTTTTCTAATAAATCAGCGGTAACAGCAATTTCCTTGATGGTTGGAATTGCCTTATCGGTACGTTGCCAAGTTATTGGTAAATACCTACCTGTTCTTGTAGCAGATTGAACTTCGCCTTTTTCATCTCGATTGATTTCTAGAGTTCCTAATACCCCATCTGCAAAGAATTTATCTTTTGCAAAAGGATAAATCGCAGTTTTTTCGCCTCCACTTTGCATATAGAATAATTTCCCTTTATCAAAACTAAGCGTCACCGAACCATTATCCTTAGATTCGTAAACGCCTACATAATTGGCTAATGTTTTATCCGCTACTTTTATCTTTTTCCATTCGTAAGGCTTACCAATTGCAGTAGCAGCTATTTTGAGTGCCGCATCACTAGGGCCATTACAGGTACAATTAGAAAAGACCGCTACAAATATTTCTTCTTTTGGTAAGAAAATAGAAGCAGTCAAATAGCCATGAATCCCGCCACCGTGGTCATACATAGGACTTCCTTGCACATTACCCAAAAACCAACCATAACCATAAATTGTTGGTTCGCCATTATTCAATTTAAAATTAGTATGTGCTTTTGCTAAGCTATTTTTGCTGATAACTTTGCCACTATTCACTGCATGGTACCAAATAGATAAATCTTCTACATTTGATAGTAATGAACCTGCACCATAAGGCTGCGTCATGCTTAAAAAATCCGCATTTTTATAAACTTCCATTTTCTGGTAACCCGCTGCTCTATTTTTAACAATTTGGAGACTCCCTCCATAAGAAGAATTTTTCATACCTAAAGGCAGAAAGAAAGTATCATTGATGTATTCTGCATACGTTTTACCAGAGACTTGTTCAATGATATACCCCAATAAAAAATAGGCAGAATTATTATAATTAAACTTGGTACCTGGGGCAAATTCCATCGGTTCATGTTTAAACCAATCTATCATTTCTTCAGGTGTAAAATCTCGTTTATGTGCTTCTAAATCCCATTTTTTTATATTGGTATAGCTTTTAATGCCTGAGGTATGCGTCAATAAATGCTCAATCGTAATGGTATGTCCATGCGTTGGATAATCTTCCACATATTTAGTAAAATCATCTTGTAGAGACAATTTGCCTTCTTCCATCAATTTTAAAATGGCACAAGCAGTAAATTGCTTCGTAATAGAACCAATTCTAAAAATATGTTCAGGCTGCATGGGTACATTTAATTCCAGATTGGCTTTACCAAAAGCTTTTTTATAAAAGGTTTTGCCATTTTTGATAACTAAAGCTGTTCCACCTGGACCAGCTTCGTCCGCAAATAATTCTTTCAAAATAGTATCAAAAGCTTTTTCTTGATTTTGGGCAAAGGAATTGATTGCCAAGCCATTGATAAATAAAAAACAGAGGGTTAACAGTAAGGTCTTTTTCATGAAGGATGTTTATAGTTAAAAGATAAAAGCGAATGTAAGACCATCTTTTACAGAAAGGGTATTTTTTCGACAAACGAACAAATATTTCATTTTCCTTACTCAAACAACAAATATTAACTAACTCAAATTGCAGAGAACTGAAATAAACTGGTAGAAAAGCCTGAAGGCTTTTCTACCAGTTGTTCGCAACTTGAATGAGCTATCTATTTTTACTCTTTTTCAATTTCTTTAATTTATCTCTGGTATATTTCATATCTTTTAAAGCCAAAGTTGATTTGCTAAAAAGACCTATCTAATTGCCTTAATTAAGATTAGTCGATACTTTATTAAATACATAATTCAATTGGAAATTTAGAAAATTAAATTGCTCAATTCTTTCAAAATGAATGCCCAAACTCAATTGTTTTTGAAAAATAAAGCTTTGAAAAAATAAATCATAAGTTAGATAATTGTTCCAATATCCAATTTGAAAACCATAGCACAAATCTGGTTGTCGATGACTTTTTAATATACCGATTCCTACTCCCAAGTTATTCTCTCCATTCAATCTTTGATATCCAGTTTCTATAGTTGTCACTCCATCAAAGCGTCTAATAATATCGATATTAAAAGAAGCAGTTAATGCTTTATAGTCAAGCTTATTAGAAACGTATTTAATGGCTTTGTACTCAACTGTAGGCATGTAAACACGTCTAAGCCAATAATTATGAGCAAATTTAAGATTGAAAGCATAATCTTTCTTAAAGTTTGTCAAGACACTTGCTTTATAAAGCCATGAATCATCAAAATCTTCAAAATGAATCAAAGGATGTTCATCAAAACCATTGCTAATTTGTAACCCGTAGGTTGAATTAAATCCATCCATTATTAGCCCTATAGACTTCCATTTAGACTCATAATACCAATGATCTAAAATAATATTTAGGAAGGTATCTTTAGTAACTGAAATCGTTTTTGTTGCATATCCAAGATAGTCAAAAATAAGTATAGAAGTATCTTTTAATGTATTGATTTGAAATTCACCATTTATATCAGAAATAGTATCGGAGTTAGTACCTGTTTCTAGAATACTAACTCCGATACATAACTCACCAGTACTGTCCTTTATCACTCCTTCCACTTTATGCTGTGAAAAGACTTTGATTGATGTTAATAATAATATACTGATAAATATTGCTTTCAAATTTCTCTTGATTATTTTCTGGTTATTGTCTCTCGCTTCTCCACATTCGCCTCCACCTCTGCTCGTTCATACCAAACAGGTCGTAATTTTTTCTGCGCAAATAACTCCAATTGGTCGCCAATATGCGGATTGCCTTTTTGGGTAGCGTTGCCATAAGTCAACAATGCCTTAGCTTTCGGTCTATCACCAAATTCAATAATTGCCACATAAGTATCACCCGCAACGGCTCGACTTTTTAAGCTTTCCGCAGTACCAGGTTTGCCTAAAGGCTCATAATACATCGTTCGGAATTGTCCTAACCAGCCATATCCACCATTCCCAGCAATATCATGTTCCCCAAAACTAACTCGGTTCACTTGTCCCCAAGGCACATTTAATTGCCCATAGCCCATTTTGATTTCGGTAGCTGCTACTTCCAATGCTTTCAAGGCAGCGGTTTTATCTTTCAAACCATCAGGCGTATTCGCAGGATTTTCAATAGACCATTGTTCGGCAAAAAAGGCAGTACTATTTGGATTACCGCCTGTTATTTTTAAATGCCAATTGGCAAATAATAAAGCGGCTTCGGAAGTAGCTTCTGTTCGACCATCCCAGCTTTTCAACAGCGCAAAAGCTTCTTTTTGTAAATCATTTGCCGCTGGTGTTTCTAAAGCTAATAAATCATCCAACAGTCGAGTAGCCATTTCCATTTTCGTATCATGTTTATATTCCTCAAATTCATCAAAGGAAATTTTATCATCGGCTAACATAATATTAGCCGCCCGTTGTGGTCGAAATCCCATTTCTATAGGCGCCATATAAGCCGGATAATCCGCAGGGTTTAATTCCGCGGGTACGGTACAAGTATAAGGTGGGTCGTTGGCATTTTGTAACCAACCTGATTTAGGGTTCAATAATTTGGGTAAATCTTCGTAGGAATGGTAAGAATCCCAGATATATTTAGACTCATCTCCCGGTACAATGCCCGACCAAAAATCCCAATCTCCTTCTGACCTTTCTGGTGTATAACCTGCAAAATGATAAAAGATATTCCCTACTTTATCAGCATACATCACATTGAACATCGGTAAATCATTTTGGGCTAAAGCGGTCTGAAATTCTTCTAGCGTACTCGCTTCGCCCATTTTTTTCCATTGGTCTAGCATATTCCCAGGGTTATCCAATCGGGCAATACGTAGGGCAATGACTTCCTCATCGCCCATTTTAACAATTGGGCCATGAACGGAATTTTTAACCAACAATTTTTCGGTACGCATCGTCCCATCTTCTTGCAAAACAGGAATATTATACAGGTTCAATTTAAAATCTTTTCTTTTGCCATCTAATAAATACCCTTCTCCATCTAATGTTAACCGATAGAGGTCGGCTGCATCCAAGGTATTCACCGTATGACTCCATCCCAAATGCTCATTAAACGCAATGCTGATAGTAGGAGAACCCACCAAAGTCGAACCGTACAAATTTGTTTTATTGGTAATCGTATGTGCTTCGTAAAATAACCACAGGTCATCGTAGCGTAAGTGCGGATTGGCCAATAATAATGCCTTTCCTGACTCAGAACGTTGTGGGCTCACCGCCCAAGTATTCGACCCAATTTCTGCACTTTCAGCTTTACCCAATTCTCGATTTCCAATAAATTCTATAAATAAGTTTCGTAAAGAATGGGCATTGACATCGGACGATTTGATGGGGAGTATGCCTCGAAGATTTTCGGCAATATGATTCGGATGCGCCACTGCATAAGCATTGATACCTGCGACAAAGGCTTCCATCACCATTTGCTCCTCCTCCGTCAACAGGTCTAAGTATTTTTTGCCTAAATGAGGAATGCCAAACGTATATAAATTTTTAGTTAATGCTAAAGCACTTTCGCCAAAATATTTAGCGCCTTCTCCCCTCGCTTCGGCGTATAGTTTCATTAATAAATCGCCGTGACTGTGCATTTGTGCCCAACCCATGCCGTAGTATAGGTCTTCTTCATTTTTGGCATAAATGTGGGGGACGCCCCAAGTATCCCAGAGGATTTCTGAGGTTTCTATTTTTGTTGAAGTAGGACTTTCTGGAATCGCAGGTAGCTGGGTCGTTTTACTATCTGTTGGTGCGGTTACAATAGATGGTGTAGAACAGGCAGCTATAAGAAATATTAAGCAAATTAGGAAGGCTAATTTTTGCATGGTTATCGCTTTAATTTTAAAATCTCATTGAAAAATATAAAGCCCAAGGTACAAAATTAGTCTTCTCTTTTACTTAAACCCCTACACTATTTACAGAATACATCTCAATTTTCGACAAGTTTATCTGTTCGGTTGAGGCTTAGTGGATTCTTGTTAGCGGGTCGTTTTCCACGCCCCTCTAACTTAAATGATTGATTTTCAACCGCTCAATTTTCGGGGCGTGGAAAACGACCCCGAAAAAAGGATTAATTACCAATAAAACCTATTTCTTCTCCAATCGCTCCACCCCCGTCCAATCATCCGCAACGCCACTACTCACTAGCTGGGTCACTTTTTTCAAAAATAATTCAGCCGTTTTATCTGATGGATTTTGCTTTAATACTTTTTCAAAAGCAACTGCCGCTTGGATAAATTCTTTCGTCAAATAAGCTTGAATCCCTGTTGAAAAATCGGTCAAAGTAGCTTGTTTTAGCCTAATACTTGCAGGCGTATCCCCATCAAAGCATTCATGAATTTTAAGAATTTGCTGTTTTCCTTTGACTTGTACTTGTCCGAGATACCGAAAATTAAAAGAGGTTTTATCTGCAATCTTATCCAAACAAGCCTCACTTAATAAAATGGAAGTACCAAAATATTTGGAGAGATTTTCAATTCGAGCAGCAGCATTCACGGAATCGGCAATCGTAGCTGCATCTAATCGATTGGCATCTCCAATAATCCCCATGATTAAATCCCCTGTATGCATGCCCATGCCCACCTGAATGGTGCTTCTGCCATCTTGAATTCTTTTTTGATTATATGCTTGTAAGGTCAACTGCATTTGAATAGCTGCTCGGAGGGCATCCGTAGGAGATTTAGTAAAAATTGCCATAATCCCATCTCCTAGATATTGATTGACAAAGCCGTTATGTTCTTGAATAATTGGCCCCATTCGACCATTATAAGCATTGACAAATCTAAAATTATCATCTGGTGACATTTGTTCTGATAAAGAAGTGTACGCCCGAATATCAGAAAAGAAAATCGTCACTTCTCGTTGGGTATTATCTCCCAGCGCAATTTCTGTAATGTTGGATTTGCCTAATAAGCGCAAAAATTCATTGGGTATAAATTTTTCGGTCGCTTGGTTAATCCGATGCAGGTTCAATTGATTTTTGACTCTTGCCAAAAACTCTTGTTTCGTGAATGGTTTGCTAACATAATCATTGGCGCCCAACGTTAACCCTTGCACCAAATCTTGCACTTGGTTTTTAGCCGTTACCATGATAATGGGTAATTCGGATGGCAAATATTCTTTTCTGATTTGTTCGCATACCTCGTACCCCGACATTCTAGGCATCATCACATCCAATAAGATTAAATCAAATTTAGGCTGATGATTCACAATTTTCATAGCTTCTTCCCCATTCATCGCTTGGACTAGCTCATAATGTGCTGCTGATAAATGATTTTTTAAAACTTGTTGATTAATGGGTTCATCATCTACCACCAATAATCGAACTTTTTTAGACGCCTTATTAAGCATGGTGGCAGCAGCAGACTTTTCTTCAACTATTGGTTTAGTTATCAAAGTAGAGGTCACTAGTGGTCTAATTACCGCTTCTGTGGTTGCGCTCGCTTCGATTCTTTGCATCGTTTTACCTGCCAGCGGCATCGTAAACATAAAAGTAGCCCCTTTTCCAACGGCAGATTCCACCCACATTTGACCACCGTGTAATTCTACTAGTTTTTTAGAAATGGATAGCCCTAAGCCCGTTCCCGTAAATTGGCGGGTAGTAGAACCATCTCCTTGTTCAAATTCTTGAAAAATGGCATCCAGTTTGTTGACAGGAATGCCCGTGCCTGTGTCTGTAACCGCTATTTGAACTTTTTCTTCTATTACTTTAGCACTTACCGTAATGCTTCCTGTTTCTGTAAATTTAATAGCATTTCCTATCAGATTAAATAAGATTTGTTGGAGTCTGTTTTCATCCCCCTCAATTAGTGGAAGGTCTGTTGCTATTTCATTGACTAAGGTTAGATTTATTTTACCTTTCGTTAGAGGCGCATTGGTTTTTAAGACAATATCCACTAAACTATGCAAAGGAATAGCCCTTTTTATAAGCTGAATATCCGCAGATTTTAGTTTTGAAAAATCTAAAATATCATTCACCAAATTCCCCAAACGTTTGCCCGAAGCAATAATCATGGATAGGTCTTCTTGGTCGTCTGGTCTAACTGAACGGTCTAAAATAGCTTCTGACAAGCCAATAATACCATGTAGCGGGGTGCGCAATTCATGCGACGTATTGGCTAAAAACTGGTCTTTCAATTCATCCACTCTTTGTAATTGCTGATTAAGGGCTTGTTCTTTTTTGATAATTTTTTCTTGTGTGAGTAGCTTTTGTCTTTGCTGTTTAGTTCTCCATTGATACCATAGATAAAAAACGCCTAAAATAGCTAAAGCATATAACATTTTCGCCCACCAAGTCAACCACCAAGGAGGAAGAACGGTAAAGGAATAATCAAAAGCGTCACTCCAAGTCTGTGCAATACCTTTGGCTTTTACTTTAAAAGTAAAATTACCTGCGGGTAAGTTTCGATAAGCTACTTTTGATTCTGCATTGGGTTTACTCCACTCCTCATCGAGTCCTTCTACCTTATAGCTATATTGTATTTGGTGTGGAGCCGTCCAATCAATAGCAGAAAAATGGAAGGTTAGATGATTTAATTGATGCGGTAAAGTTAAGTCAACTGGATAATTATATAAGGGGACTATAGAATCAAAGGTGGTAGCTAATGTTTGTCCAAAAGAAAGCGTATTTTGATAGGTGGTATCTTTTAGATTAGGAAAATTGATAAATTCATTATTCACATCCAATTGTGTTAATTGGATTTGCTGCGGAGCTTGGTTGGGCAGTTCGAATTCATCCAAATCTAAGTACATCAATCCTTCTAAATTTCCCCACCACATTCGATTATTTTTATCCAAATAATTACTGATTAAACTTGTAGAGCGCAGCCCATCCTTTTTCCCATACTTGAAAATTTGGTAACTATCTGTTCCTACTTTTACTATACCTTCGGTCGTTGCATTGACGTTTGTTACTGGACGTAATATGGTTAGTCCTTTTGACGAGCTCAACCATATATTTTGCTGATGGTCTTCCACTATAGCGGCTGTTCTATCAACGACTAACCCATCCGCTGAGGCTAAAACTTCAAATTGAACTGGTTGCTTATTAAGGGCGTTGGTCAGTCCATCTTTTTGATTGATGGGCGTGTGATAAATGATTCCTTCATCTGTTCCTATCCAAATTCGCTGCTTACTATCTTCCAAAAAGAATCTAAATATATTAGGCTTAATAGATTCCTGTGCAATTGGGTAATGCATTATTTGTCCCTCAACACCAGCAACAGTTGTATCAAATGTGATGCAACTAATCGTACCATCAATTCCAAACCAAAGATTTCCTTTGCTGTCTAGAAAGAGACCATGAGGATTATTTTTTAGTCCTTCTTTAGTGGTGAGGTGCGTAAATTGTCCAGTTTGAGGGTCATAATGCGTTATACCTCCTTTATCTCCCCACCGATGGTCTACAGAAGTAAACCAAAAGTTATTTTGTTTATCCTGAGCAATATCCAAAATTTATTCCCTTTATGCCAGTTTGTTCTTTATAGTAATGTTTTCCAATGGGATTGGTTGCTAGAT
>JAFMDF010000059.1 GCA_017857395.1 Bacteroidota bacterium
TTATTACCTTTACTATTCATATTCAGAATGCAGGAAATGCACCCATTTATGATATTAACCTAAGAGATACTTTACCAACAGAGGTAACTTATATAGCCAATACCACTAGAATAAACGGCTATATTATTGTAGATGGTAGTGTTGGAACTGCTTTTCCTTTGGATGAAATGGGTTATGATAAAGCGAGTTTAGCCGTAAATGAAACGGATGTGTATAGTTTTGAAACCCAAGTAAATAATCCACCACCCACCATTACTACCTTGACGAATCGCTTTACCGCAGTAGTCGGAACACCCAATAAAACCTTGACGGGAGAAGTAACCGTTCCAGTGGTGGGTAGCACCGTGACCGTAGAATATTGTAACCTAGATTTTACTGATAATGGAGGAAGCATTCAGTCCACTTTTACAGAAAATGAGGCAGTTTGTATTACAGTTAGCGACAATGACCAAAATACCAATATTAGCAGCACCCAAGACATTAAAGTATTAATTATTAATGGAAATACTGGAGATAGAGAAACGGTTTGTTTGACCGAAACGGGCAATAATACGGGTGTTTTCAGAGGTTGTATAAATAGTTCGGCATCAGGAGGAATTGGCGTTGAAGATGGCATTTTAAATGCAGTAGGTGGTGATTTAATAGATGCCAGTTTTACAGATCCGATTTATGGAGAAGTTTGTACGAATACTGCGATTATTTCTGCGCCGACCGAAACAAAAGTACTGTATCTTTCCACTCCTGGGCAGGGTTTAGATAGGGTAGACCCTGTTGCTATAAACGATGAGACAACTGCTGCTTTTTCGATTTCAGCAGGAGGAGGATTAGGAGGAACATTAGATGAATTTACCTCTATTTCTTATAGTGGAAATAATGGTACTCAGAATTGGATAGGTAACTGGACGGAAATAGGAGAACCTGACGGTTCGATAGCAGGGGATGTGAAAGTGGTTTCTAGTTCCTATTGTACTTCTGGCAACTGTCTAAATTTGCACCCTTGGTCAAACAAGGGGGCTTCTCGTCGAGTAGATTTAAGTGGTGCTACTAACGCCACTTTAAATTTTGATTGGAATTTTAAAGAAC
The DNA here is from genome assembly GCA_017857395.1 of Bacteroidota bacterium. Lineage (GTDB taxonomy): Bacteria > Bacteroidota > Bacteroidia > Chitinophagales > Saprospiraceae > JAFMDF01. The sequence continues at coordinate 1,084 of JAFMDF010000059.1, forward strand.
CCGAAGATAATGTATTAAAAGTACAAGCATCGACCAATGGAGGCACTTGGTCAGATTTAATGACCATTGCTTATAGTGGTTCAACAACCCGTTCGGGTAGTGAATCCATTGATATTTCTAGCTATATTTCTAGCACTACCTATATTCGGTTCTACTTTACAACCGTATATTATACTGGTACTACTACCGATATGTTTATTGATGATATTGCCGTAAATCATGATGGTACGAATGCTGGTAGTAGTGGTGGTAACAATAGTGTTACTTATGGTTCAGACATGGCCATTTGGTCTGCATCTGCAACCCCAGAATATAGTCTTTGGGATGGTTCGTCTTTTGGAACGAGTCAGAGTGCCGTTAGTCAGGCAATTCGCTGGAGAATTATGCAAGGTGTTTCTGCTCCTACCCGCGATGAAAAGATAGTCGTTGGAATAGAAAGTGGTGGGGAAATAAGCGGAGAACTATGGAATGGAAGCACATGGGATAAAACAAATATGACCTCCTTAGCTTATGCAAATGAAACCTATTGGTGGTTAGCAGACGTAGCTTATGAACAACAAAGTGGAGATGGTATGATGGTCTGGTCAGGAGGAAACACTTATGCTAATGAAATCCGTTATCAGGTCTGGAATGGTAGTACTTGGTCCGCAGCAGCAAACATCTCTGCATATTCTGGGAATGAGCCTAAACAAATGCACTTAGCAGCTAATCCCAATTCGGATGAAATGGTATTAATTGTGAATGCAACGAATGAAACAGATTATGCGCTTGTTTGGGATGGAACGAGCTGGGGAAATTTAGTAACTCTAGCTTCTTCAACATCAGATGATAGAACTGATATAAATGTTATCTATGAACAACAAAGTGGAGATGCTATGGTGGTTTATGGAAACGGCAATGGAAATGTAAGATATCGTATCTGGAATGGGACTAGCTGGAGTGGTGAGAACAGTATCTCTGCACCTTCTGGAGTAGATGGTTATGCTCGCTGGACTACCTTGGCTGCCAATCCAAGTAGTGACCATATCATGCTGGGCGTACAAACTTCTGGCAGTGACGGCTGGGCTACTGTATGGAATGGCTCCAGTTGGGAAGCAGCTTCCTTGGCTATTCCAGCTAATTTTCTGGCTACTACCACTGCACCTTGTTTGGCCGTAGCCTTTGAAAGTAACTCTGGCGAAGGTTTGGTAGTAGTTGGTACTAATGACAGTAATAAGTCCCTTTATCATAGTTGGACTAGTGGAAGTGGCTGGTCTAGTCAACTTACGCTTCCTTTTGTTGGTTCAAGTGGCGTTAATTCAATGATGCTCTATTCCCATCCATCATCTGATACAATTATGTTTGCCATTCAAGATGGGGCTAGTGACCTTAATTTAATGCCTTGGTCTGGTTCTTCTTGGGGTTCGGTAACTGAATTAGAAACCAATACTGGAGAGACCAAAAACCAACCATTCGTGTTTTTGTGGGGTGGTGATGGTAGTAGTGGAACTGTAACTTTAAACCCATCAAAAGATACATGGATTGATGGAGATAATCCTGACTTGAATTATGGTCTTTCTACCGAACTTAAAGTCGATAGGGAAGCAACTAAACCAGAGAGAACCTTGATACAATTTGATTTGTCATCAATCCCTGCTGGAGCAACAATCAATTCCGCTTCTTTAAAATTAACTAAATTATCTGGTAATAACGACATTAATATTGATGTTCATATGGCAACTGCAGATTGGGATGAAGGAACTGGAGTAATAGGAGGAAGTTCTGGAGATGCTAGTTGGAACGAAAGGCAACCTGGTATTGGATGGGGTACAACTGGAGGTGATTATGGTCCTTCAGTAGCTTCTTTGAATATAGGGGCGAATGGTGATTATAATTGGGATGTTACTTCAATCGTTCAGGATTGGGTGAATGGAAGTACAAACTATGGGTTTATGGTAGAATCACCTGATGGTGGTGGTAATCGCGACCAGATTTTTGCTAGTGTAGAATACGGAACAATTAGCGATAGACCAGAACTTTTCATTGATTTCATAGGAGGCAGCAACTCGACCTCCGTAACTTTTTCTCAGGGTATCCCAATGTGCACTAACCTAGAAATGCCGGCTGGGGGAGGTATTAATGTAATTAATTACATTTCAGCAAACTCAGGTAGTGTTCCTGCTAACCCAGATATTACGGCTACTCTAAAACATAATGGAACCACTTTTGCAGCTATAGATAATCCTACTTACAATAGCGGAACGGGGACGCTTACTTGGAATACAACTTTGGCCTCAAATTATACCCTACCAGCAGGGGATACCGTCAAATTAGAAATTAATCAAAACGATAGTGGTTATAGTTTTGACATTGAATACGATAGTGATACGAAACCTTCTCGAATCGACTTACCAGTAACCACCGTAATAGAAATTGAAGAACTAGCCATTTATGATGCTCCATATCCAGATGGAGACCAGGTACAAAGTCTAGAAAATGGAGAAACTGGCTATATCAGAACAACCATTAGCGACCCTTTTGGCCCTTACGATATTACGGGCTTAGATTTAAATATTTCTCCTCCATCTGGGATCGCTATTAATCTAAATTTGGATGAAGATGATGTAGTAGAAGCTGCGGGTTGTAATAAAATCTACGAATATACTTGGAAAACTTCTGTAGAACAGGGGGAATTTTCCATTGAAGCTATTGCCAAAGAAGGATATGAAGGGATTACAGATAGTTTGACGACACCAGTAGAGGTCAGTTTTAGAGATTTAGGTACTTCCTGCGCTGTACAGTTTTTAGATAGCAGTTTTAATTCAACGGAAACTTATGATGGGGATGAGCAAATTTGTATGGAAGTAACCGATATTGATGAAAATGAAGACTCCCTGGCTATAGAGACCCTAATAATTACCTTGGAAGGTACGAATGATACGGAAACAGTCACCTTAACCGAGACGGGAATAAATACAGGCTTGTTCCAAAGTTGTATTAATTCGAATAGTACGGTTACGGGGAGTTCAGAAAATGGTACCTTATATGCACCAGCGGGTAGTTTAATTAGTTTTAAATATATAGATACTCAAGATTCTACAGATATTTGTGAAGCAGTAGCTTCGATTGCAGCCTTAACGCCAACTTTGCAAATCAGAAAGACTTTAGTCGCACCAAGTGACGGAACGGCTTTAGTCAATGATTTCCTACAGTTTGATATATTAGTGACTAATACTGGTAATACTACGATTACCAATATCGCATTATTGGATAATTTTGACCACGCTTGCATGCGCTATGATTCCGCTAGTATTGCTCCTGATATGACGGGTACGGGTACGTTAAATTGGACGGATATTGGTCAACTGAACATCGGCGAAAGCAACGTTATTAGTGTTTATTTTACCGCTATTTCTTCTTGTAACCCCGCTCAAAATACCGTGAGTGCTAATGCGATTGACGAATTTAGTACGCCGCTTTCCGCTGGCCCAGTAAGCGCAGAAGTTATTATTACGAATCCTTTGATTTCAATTAGCAAAACTTTAATTACGCCTGCAAGCGGGCCATTTTTTGAATACGACCTATTAGCATTTCAAATAGATATTACGAATATAGGAAATACAGATATTATCACCTTGCCCTTAGTAGATGATTTTAGTGGTTATTGTTTGGAATTTCAATCTGCCAGTATTACGCCTGACGGATACGGTAGTGGAACCATTGTTTGGGATGATTTGGGTGCGTTGGCAGTTGGCAACACCATTTCGCTGACGACTCAATTTATGATATTAAATGCTTGTGATCCAGCAATAAATGAGGCAGAAGTAGCTTTTGCTATAGATGAAAATGGCGACGTTGTACCCACCGTAATGGATGAAGCACAATTGAGTATAGAATCTCCTCCTGTTGCGATTGACGATGAAGACGTCACTTATCCAGGGGTAGGTGTAACGGTTTCTGTATTAGATAACGATTATGACATCAATGATAATATTCATCCAGGAAGTGTCACCACAACTGGGGTCTTGCAACCAACGGATGGTACAATTACTTCGATTAATACCATGACTGGTGCGATTACTTATACGCCAGATATTTCCTTCCTTGGAATAGATACTTATGAATACATTGTTTGTGATTCTACAAATCTATGCGATACGGCTTTGGTCACTATTACGATAAAAGCGAATTTACCGCCTAATGCCGTAGATGATTATTCTAGCACATTGATAGATGTTCCAGTTGCTATTGCCGTACTGAACAATGATTCTGACCCTGATGATGGTTTAGATACAGCTAGTATTTCCACTACTGGACTATTACCTCCTACGAATGGCGGAACTGCCACAAATACAAGTACAGGTGTCATTACCTATACGCCTAGTTTAGGATATACAGGATCCGATAGTTTTGAATATCAAATTTGCGATGTGGCAGGTGCTTGTGATACAGCGACGGTCTATGTAATTATTCGCCCTTGTGTAGAAACCCCAGGGCAAAATACGCTTACAGGAACTGTTTTTCAGGATGTGAATGGCAATGGAATTTATGATAATCAGGATAATGGAGCAAGTGGGGTAACAGTTTCTCTTTATGAAGATATTAATGCGGATGGGCTGCTAGATGGAGGAGATATTTTGGAGGGAACCATTGATAGTGATGGAAGTGGTAATTACTCTTTTAATGTTACCCCTTCTTTTGGTGGAACCGTTACTTATGAAGATGTACCTGCTTCAGCGATTAATATTAATAGCGGAACTTCCTGTAGCGGGACGCCAATAACCCGAACCATCACCGTATCAGAAAATTTGACTATTAATGATATTGACTTTGGTTTTAATGCCAGTCATGCTTATAGAGGAGATGTTGAAGTTACTTTACAATCTCCTCAAGGGACAATTGTCACCGTTCTTGTTGGGGGAGTAACGGATGCTAGATTTAATTATGACCTACTTTTTGATGATGGATCAGGTGGAAGTATTCATAATGGCGTAAATGATAATGTGGCTGCTCCCTATTATGATCGTACGGTATCTCCAGATAATGCACTTAGTGCTTTTAATGGACAGAATGCTGCTGGAATATGGACTATTCGTATTTGTGACGGCTATCCCTCTCTTGATGATGGTCAATATTTTCGAAGTCAGTTAACGATAGCAGGGACAGGTAGTAGTGAGGTTCGATATGTTTTAGCAATAGATGAAAATGATTTACCAGGCAATGCGACGATGAGTACAAATAATCTGGAGGTTGCCACTTTTACAAATACTGGACAAAGCGACTGTGCCAATGATTTTGGATATGTAGTGCCTAATAGCCTTGTGCTTAATACTGTTACTACCGATATTAATTGCGAATTTGACCCAATTGGGACTATTGACTTAACTGTTTCTGGAGGGATATTACCGTATCAATATAGTTGGTCTAATGGCGCAACGGTGGAGGATTTGAGTGGATTATCCGCAGGTATTTATACGGTAACCGTAATTGATAATTTAGGGGTTTTTGCAGGAATGAATGTTATCATAAATGCGCCAGATCCTATGACCTGCCCAGAAATATGTGGCGATGGGCTAGATAATGACGGTGATGGATTAATTGATAATGCGGATCCTGATTGCTGTGATAATGTAACGGATGCTGGAATTATAGGTGCGGATGAAGAAAGATGTGGCAGTTTTATTTCAAATAATATAGTTGAGCTAGTTGCTCCTATGGACGGAACTGGAACTATTTATTATCAATGGCAAATTTTTAATGGTACTTGGATGGATATTTTGGGGGCTACTAATAGTTCTTACAGTCCAGGAAATATTACAGCTACCACTCAATATCGAAGAGGCGTACACCGAGAAGGTTGTGCGGATTGGTTTTATTCCAATATTGTTACCAAGACCGTGATTACCAACCATACAGATGCGGGAACTATTGCGGGGGACGAGGTAGGCTGTGGTACTTATGATCCAACGGAAATTACAAGCAGTTTAACTCCAAGTGGTGGCGCGGGAGGAATATTGGAATACCAATGGCAGTACGATGATGGAAGCGGTTGGACGGATATTGTCGGGGCGAGTAGTGCCAATTATAATCCACCTCTAATTACTCAAACGACTCAGTATCGAAGAAGGGTAAGATTATCGCCCTGCACCACTTGGATTGAAACTAATGTCATTTTAAAGACTGTTGAGCCTGTTCCAATTGCAACGATAAGTACTACACCAACTGGCTGGCTTTGTGAAATGGAAGATTACACTTTTGAGGCAGCAGATTTAGGTCTAGGAGTAACCTATTCTTGGAATTTTGGTGCGAATGCCTCTCTTGCTACTGCCAATGGAATAGGCCCTCATACCATTCAATTTATAGCCCCTTATGATACCGCTGCTTTTTATCCAGAAATAATTTTGACCGTCCTGCAAAACGGTTGCGAAGATCGAGATACGGTTAATTTAAGTATTCATCCATTGCCAACTATAACCTCGGTTATGCCAACTGATCCAAGTAATTGCAATGGTAGTGACGGCGCTATAGCTGTAACAGTTATAGGGGAGGAGAATTTATGCTTTGAAATAAGCTTAGATGGGGGAACTACTTGGGAAGCTAATAATGAAATAGCTTTCAATGGATTAGAAGATGGTTCTTATTCTTTACATATGAGGTATTGCAATATGGATTGTCCAAATCCTTACGGTCTTGTTGTTTTATCTGATCCCGCAGCGATCGTTGCAGTCAATGATTCTTTTAGCTTATGCCCTGGGGCAAATATTAGCAATACCGTAGCAGAGAATGATTCCAATTTGACGAATGCGACCTTCAATGTGTTGGGACAACCCCTTTACGGTGGGGTCGTTTTGGAATTGACTGGCGCTTTTACTTATACGGCAACTACGGCAATATGTGGCACAGATGAATTTTCTTATCAGGTTTGTGATCCTAGTGCGACTTGTTGTGCAACCGCAATTGTATATTTAACATTTGAAGATACTTCCATTCCAACATTAGTTAATGTCCCAGAAAATGACACGATAAGCTGTGATGAAGAGATTCCGCTGGCTCCTCAGGTTTTTGCTTTTGATAATTGCCCTTCGATAGGAATTGATGTGACCGAAGAAAGTACAAAAGGAGAAGATGGTTGTTCCCAATATGATTATACCATTACGCGTACTTGGACCGCAACCGACCAATGTGGTAATTCTACTTCTGCCAGTCAAATTGTCGATGTTCAAGATGTAGTTGCACCAGATATTTTTAGAATCTATACTTTACCTAACGGAAAAAAAATGGTAGCTGGAGTAATGGAAATGGTAGGTAAAAACTGGAAAACAGTCAATTTACCAATAGATTTCGCTACTCAACCAATTATTTTGCATCAAGTTGTCACGACAAATGATGGAACACCTATTGTTTCTCAAATTCGCAATAGTTCCGTTTCCCAATTTGAATTAAGAATTCAAGAAGAAGAAAATAATGATAACCTACATGCTAGAGAAAGTGTTGCATGGATTGCTATGGAGCCAGGGTTGCAAACAACTGATTATCAGTTAGAAATGGAGTCTTTGCTTTTATCGGATGTCCCACAAGGCGTGACTTTCTCCAATGCCTTTACAAGTATTCCCACATTATTTACTAGCGCTCAAACAACCAATGAAACCGATCCTTTTTTCCTTAGAAATGATGGATTGACGAATACTGGCGTGGCACTAAACATTCAAGAAGAAGCCTCTAAAGATGCAGAATTAACTCATGCCAATGAAAAAATAGGTTTTTTAGCAATAGAAGATATTGGAAACCTCAAGGATAAACAGGGAATTTTAATGGGGGAAGTTGGAACAATTTCAATTAATAATACTTGGACAACTGTCCCTTTAAATAATGACTACCATAACCCTGTTATTATTGCCAATAATAGGAATAATTCAAGTGGCGAATCAGCTACTGTAAGGGTAAGGAATGTAGGACTTAATTCTTTTGAAGTAAGCCTTGAAGAATGGGATTATTTAGATGGAATACATGCTAATGAAACTGTTCCTTATATGGTCATTGAGGGGAGTATACCTTTAGAATCACCTGGTTATTGTGATACAGGAACAGATAACTTAGAAGTAGGAACTGATTTTAAGGCAGTAGACAATTGTGATATTAGTGTGGTCATTAATTATACGGAAGTGGCGGCCTTTATTGGGGCTAAAAAAGTGATACAAAGAACCTGGGCAGCAGAAGATGAATGTGGTAATGCTGTAACTTATACTCAAGAAATTACATGCGAAGGCGTTTCTCTTAGAATGAAATCAGTCCTACAAGGAGCAATGTTGAATAATCGTATTGAGGGGTTGATGCGGGATGATTTAAGAAGAAAGGGTTTACTTCCACTTGAAGAACCCTATTCAAAAATGAATCGGTTTCTACATGTAAATGCTGGAGGAGGTGAAATTACCGATACGGCTTTATTCGAAATAGAAGGCGTAAATGCCATCGTAGATTGGGTGTTTCTTGAACTAAGAGATCCTAATGATATAGATAATGTGATAGCGACTAAATCTGCTTTATTGCAATCTGACGGGGATATTATAAGTGTGGAAGGAGACTCTATTCTTCATTTTACGGATACCCCAGTAGGAGATTATTATATAGCTGTCCGTCATAGAAATCACTTAGGAATAATCAGCCTCAATCCCTATACTTTCTCTCCTACTTTAATTCCTCTGGTTGATTTTACTTTTACTTTTACCCCCGTTGTAGGAGCTAATGCAACGATAGAAATGGATGATCTGAAGTCCCAATGGGCAGGCGATTTAAATGGGGATGGAAAAGTAATCTATCAGGGACCGAATAATGATATTTTTTATATGTTTTTACAAATTCTTCTTGATGAAGATAATAAAGAATTTTTAACGAATTTCATAAGCAATGGCTACACTCCAAATGATTTTAATTTAGACGGTACAGTTATTTATCAAGGACCAAATAATGATAAAGCTAATTTATTATTTAATACGATTTTAAACCATCCTGATAATCCACAGAAGTTCTCTAATTTTATTATTCATGTAGGAGGTAATTAATTAAGGGGATGAAACTATAGTTGAGGTTAATTACCTAACCAAAGTCACATCTCCAGTTCTAATATCTGTCGTTCCATTTCTAAACCCAATTTCTGCGTAATAGAGATAAACGCCTGAAGGTGCTTTTCGACCCGTTAAAGTCGTTCCATTCCAACCATTTAAGCCTGAACTTTGTGCCATATTGGTATTTTCATACATCAATTCCCCCCAGCGATTAAATACTCTAAACATTGGAACGTCTTGGATTTCTGACCCCATAAACGGATGTAGAACATCATTCGCACCATCTCCATTTGGAGAAAAAGCACTGGGTATATATAGACGCTGTTGATTTTGTACTTGTACCAATATTTGGTCTGAAGCTACACAACCTGCGTCATTAGTAACGGTTATTTTATAACGCTGAGAAGTGCTTGGTTTAATGGTTGGATTTGGACAATCTAAACATAAGCTAAGATCTTCTGATTCCCACTCAATTACGGTTTCTGTATCGTTAATTTGTGGGTTGAGTGTCAAACTATCTCCTAAATTTAATGCTTTATTATCTCCTAGGGAGACATCCAATTGGGATGGATTGTTTAGCGTTACTTCTCCTATCCATTGGCAACCATTTTCATCTTGAACTGCAATAGGATAAACACCTGCGGGTAATCCATCTCGTTGTCCTTCGGCTTTAAATGGACTATTATTAAAAGAATAATTATAATCACCTGTTCCACCTTCTACTTGAACAAATAAAATGACACCATCACTGTCATCAAAACAACTAGGATCTAAAGTATTGACACTGGTTGTGATGCTAGTAGGCTCAATTAAACTAATTGAGTCCGTTACGACACAACCATTGGCATCTGTTACGGAAACAGCAGACATCCCTGGCGCAATGTTAGGGGCATTTTGAGTAGTTGCACCCGTACTCCAAAAATAGGTATAAGGTGCTTCTCCATTAATGGGAGTAGCTGTTAAAATCGCATCTTTTTCGCCTCTACAAGTAATCGCTTTAAGGGTGGAAATTTCGACTGAAATATCTGATGTACAGAAACATTCGGCTACACCAATAATCGAAGGAGAAGGGCAATTATTAAGGTCTGAAACGGAAATTTCATAAGGGGTGTTATGAGCAATAGAATCACTCGTAAATTCATTTCCTTTGAAAGAACCTGCTATGCCATCGACCATATAAGTCGCTTGGTCTCCACCAATCACCTCAAAAGTTAAAACTAATCTTGTACCTTCTTCATTACAACTGGTGACTAGATTTTGAATAGTTGGCACTTCAAAAACACTTAAATCTACTTGATTGTTGATAATAAGTGGTGTGTCTCCACAGTTATTGATACCACTTTGTTTGACAGATTCTACATAAAAATTAGTACTAAACTCAGGCGTTAAACTAAGCGTATGTCCATTAGGAATATCCATCAAAGACCTCTGACCTGTACCGTCAAAGAAAATGAGATCAAATGGTCCAACCCCATCTATGTTAAAGGTTAAATTAACCGATTCACCTTGGCAAATAGTTGGACTAGACAAGCTAAGACTAGCTTCTGGTATGCTATAAAAAATGACTGGCGCACCTTCGGAGACAGCCATACAGGAATTATTGACTAAGTTTAAAATCGGTTCTCCTAAAATGTCTGTTCTAGTGACAACCGCAGACATATAATAGGTCACGCCATGCTGCATAGTTGCGTCATTAAAGGTGAAAATAGGAACGGTTTCATAACCAATCACATTTCCTAAAGTAGTGGTTGGACTATCGTGTAAAACGAAAAAACGAGCGCCGCCATCTAAATTCTCCGCCCCAGGTCCAAGATAATTACCAATTGCAGCTTCTCTATCACAAATATTGATTGGTTGGGTATCCATTGCGTCTACCCTTGCATTACAGGCACAACTGAACGCAATATTTTGAGTGGCGGATGGACAGCCATTTGTCCCAACTATTTCTAACGTAAAAGAAGTCCCACTTGGGATTGGGTCACTGGTGAAAACAGCGCCACTTAGACTGCCAGTTACTCCTTGAACAGTGTATATATCATTGCCAATGATTTCAAAACTTAAGGTATATTCGGTGTTTTCTGCATTGCAGGTTTGGCTTAAATTATTGATAATAGGGGATTCACTGACTATAATATCAGCTGTTCCAGCGGCATTACCAATGCAACCATTATTATCTGAAAAAGAAAAAATAGAATAAGTTCGTGTACTATTTGGGCTTACTAAAAGCAGAAAATTATTTGTGGTAGCAATCGTATCAAAGAAACCAACACCATCTGTATATCTTAAGTTGAATGGGGCATCACCCGTAAAATTAATATCAATAGCAGCTGCGCCGCCTGCGCAAATTGTTTGATCTCCCCTAAGATTTGCCGTAGCTAAAGGCATCCCTTCGATGGTAATTTGGGCTACATCAAAACAACCATTTTGTAAATTGGTAACGTTGACCCAGACTTCGCTTGGATTACAAATTAATAACTCTGCTGAGGTTAAAGGGGTTGCATTGATATCTGCTGCTGCTGCTTGAGTTGTAAAATAACTATAAAACAACTCTGCTGCATTAATGCCATTTTTTTCAGTTAAAATCAATTCTGCTAAATTGACGCAACCAAAATTACAATCAAGCGGTAAGGTAACATCATCAATATCTGGTGCGGGCGAAAAATTAATGGTGAAAGGCGCTACTGTAAAGCAAGAAGCCGAACTAGCTGCCCTGACCCAATAAGTACCATCAGCGCAAACCTCTGTATTTAGGGTATTATCAATACTTCCAGCTAAAGCATCTGCTTCATTAGTATAAAAACTTAAGTCTAAATTGGAAATTGGATTACCAGCTGTGGTCGTAATGGGTAAATCTATTAATTGAAAACAAGCGTTATTGCATAATTCTTGAGTTGGAATAGGCGCAATATCTGGTGCGGTATCAAAAACTAATTCAAAAGAGGTTAAATCAAAACAAAGTCCACCACCTTGACTTTCTGCCCGAACCCAATAAGTGCCATCTGCAAAAACAACGGGGGGCGTAATAAAGTTGGTACGATTAATGGCTTCCAAACTGTCTTCATAGAAAACAAATACTAAATCTCCTGTATTTCCATTCAAGGACTGAATAGTTAGTTCCTCTCTTAAATTTACAAAAGTTTCATCGCAGACACTTAACCTTTCGGTGACCTCAATCGAAATATTATCTACTAAAACAGTCATTTGTACGATGTCGGAACAACCATTTGCCGTTGTTTTTCTTGCCCAATAATTTCCCTCAATACTCACAGTATTAGAAACTAAAGGATTGATTGCATCCATTGCATCTTGGGCGGTTTCGTAATAAGCTATTGTGCCAATTGTATTATTATTGTCTTGAAAGCGAGTCGCTAAATTTACGGGTTCGCAAGAAGCGATTGCATTTGGAATGGCGGCTAAGTCTGGTATTGCCTCCACTTGTACATCCCAGCAAATAATACTTTGGATGGGACAAATTAATTCCATACAAATTTGACCAGAACTAGTACCAAAAGTAACGGTGGCGCTATCTCCTAAAGCATTGGGAATAATAACCGCATCGCCAATAGTTGATTCAGATACCCAGTCATAGGTGGAGGCATTAGGGACTCGACTTACGGCGAAAGTGACTTGGTCACCTGTGCATGGCGTTAAAGTAGCTGTATTAGGAAATGGTGTTAATGCGATTGGTGCTTCGTGGATGATTTCTGGGCCTATGATTGCATCGCCAGCAAACTGAATCGTAAAGCCTAGACTATCACTTGTTCCACCGGGACATAATAGATTGGTTGCTTCATCTGTATTTTGTACTAATAAGTAATAATTTTCTCCTGCTTGTAGCGGAATGTTTTCTAAGTAGATATTTAGATTTGTACTGGGGTCTGCGCCAAATGTTGCTAAAGGAGTCGTACTAACACCAGTAGGTAGAAAAACACCACATTCAAAAGAACCTACTCCCCAAGCACAATAATGTAATTCGCTACAATTAGCATCATTCGGACAGCCACCTTTCCACAAAGCAAAATCATAGGTTGTGCCAGGTGCTTCTGGTGTAATCATCAATTCAAGACTACCAGCAGTTTCCGCTGAAAAAACAAACCAATAAGATTTGTCATTTGGCTGTGCAATAAAAACTCTTTGTGGACCACATTGGTCTTCATTATCATTAAACCATTCTGTGGGGTCATTTCCTGAACCAATTAATTCATCAATCGTAATATCTGGAATATCTGAGAGTAAAGTAGCCGTTGGTGCTAAGACATGTGCATCTACACAATCTTCGCTATTCTGAGCGAAAGTAGCAGGTAATAAAGAACAAAGTAGCAATAGTAATAACACTAAGTGTCTCATTCGTAGGAGAATAATTTGTTGATAAAATTCCGTGTGCAAGGAGTAAACGCAGATATATAATTTTTATTCAATTATCTCTGGTTTTTTTCTTGCTAGTGGTTCAAGTCATAAGTAATTGATAGTTTAGCCGAGTGTATTTTTTTGTTAGGCAAGGCATTTTTTTTGAGAATAGCCGTAGCTCTTTGAGAAAAAATAACATGAGCAAACACCGTTTGTGAACCGCTTTCGGACGGGATTGCTAACGGAAAAAGACGCCGATTAAACTTGTCAAGAATTGATGTCTTGAATCATTAGGTCAAATAGTTGCTACTCAGATTTGAATGATGCTAAAATCCAATACTGAATATTTACTTCAAATAGGCTTTTATAGTGTATGAGGGAGTGTAACTTTTTTAGTACGGACGATATTACATCCGTAATCTTATTAGATACTTTAATCGGTAGGTGGTGGTTTCAAAAAAAGGCGTCTTATTAGCGACTTTCCTTGAGAATTACAAAGCTAAAAGAAAGATTATAAAAAATCTTAATTTTTAGTAATTTTTTCAAAATGGTTGATATTAGGGTGTTGTCCATGAACAAGAAGGTGATATTTTTTCTGTCTCATTGGACGGCGCAGCCATCCGACGGGAACAATGCAAAAATCATCAAAGAATCAATTATAATTATCAAATTTCAGAAATAATTAATCGAAGCTTGTAAAATAACATTCTTTGGAAGAAACAAGCCTTCTTTTTATATCGTTGATAAATTAAACCTTCATGCCTCCCTTTTAGCTTTAATCTATAACGCATTAGTAGTGATGAAAAAATAAATTCACCAAAATATTTTTTCAACGTTTCTGATTAAACAAACAACCATATTTTTGAGAGACTTCCCAAACATACTACAATGGCTATTTTGTTTTTTGACTTCGCTTTTTTTGAAACGGAATGGCATTATTGTGGGCTTATTTTTGCTTGTTCCACTTTTATTAAATGGACAAAAGACCACTAAACCGAGCTCAGTTTTATTGACAATCTTAGCTGAAAATATTTCAGAAGGAGACTTAATTGCTTTCAGAGATTTAGCCAAATTATACGATAAATATCCTGAAAATCAGGAGGTTATTGGCTTATTGAAACAACATACTCTTTTTACTGATTTAGAATGGGACTGGAATGTTAAGGGAAAAAACAATTTACTGACCCATTTTTTTTATGAAAATGAAGCGCTATTTCAGTTTTCAGAATTATTAGAAACTTTTTACTTAACGCCTATTGAGGGAAGAACCTCAAAAGTTGAAATAGAACCAATTGCTTCTTTGCAGATAGACCCTTTTTTGATTCGTAAATCTGTACAAAAGATAAATAGCCATTTACGAAAGAAGGAAATTGATTTATTGCGTAAAGAAATTGAGCATATTGGTCTATTAAGAAATGCTACTGTTTTTAATATCTTAAGTAAATTTTTGGAAAGAAAAACTTTATTTTCCTTAGAGAAAGAAGCACAGCAAATAGTTATTAAGGATATTTTAGATTATTTACCCGATTCTATTGCCTTTGAAAAGCTATTAATTTTAACTAAAAAGGAAGTATTACCTTTAACTTATTGCCAAACCCAATTGGCACGTTTGACCAATAATTATTTTAACGAACCCAATTATGGCAAGTTGTTGGATGCCTATCAGCAGCTACAAGCTAAATTTGATAATGATTTAAGCTTAATTAAGGAATATGGCTATCAAAAAACGAATTTGACTGCCGCCTTATTTTTTGAAGAACAAGTAGATTATTACGGTTGGTTATTAGCCACTTGCAGTGATTCTTTATTTTGGATTCGACGAAATGCGATGGTAGACATGTTGGCTACTAAACATCCAAAGGCGCTGTTTTATATAGCAGGAATAAATTTTAGGGCTTGGAAACAATATGGACGAAATATACTGGCACTAGAAAAATTGCTTCAACAGAGTATTGATGTAAAACTAAAAATTGCGATACCTGAAAATCAAGCAAATAAAGTCATTTCAGAAAGTAGAGAAACGCAATTAATTCATTATTGGTCGGTTCATTATGATGATTATGAATGGGATGATTTTGAACAAAAATTTGTCAACCAGCAATTGTTTTCGGATGAATTAGACGCTTATGATAAATATTTTCGACGCCTAAATTCTACTAACGACACCATTGCTTACAAAGCTTTTGTCGCCCTTTGTACTGGTAAACCGAATGAGATTCGTCAATTAATCAAAAAATTTAAGCCATTATTAAGGAATTATAATGCATCCTTACCTCCTTTAAAATATAAAATTCTGGAACAGGTCTCTTTATTGACCTATTTTTGTAAACAATATAATATTATCTATTTGCCTAGCCCAGCTTTGGAAAAAGTGTTAGTAGATTTAAAAAGGTATATGTCTCCTAATGAGCGTTTGCGGTTGGAAAATAAATTGATTGATAATTTGACGATTGACGATTTGACTGCTTTAGAATATTATGCGGCTATTAATGCCCAGAATTTGAATTTAAATTATTCTATTGGGCGCATTTTAGATTATGTATATACTAAACACTGGGATACTATTCTTTCTAATGAACGATATTTTAGGCTATTTTTATTAAAAATTCGATTGTTTCATGATTTTGGAGGTTTTGGTATTATTAAAAAATATGCAAATAAAATAACGCTTACAAATGAAAAAACATTAACCGCTTTAAATAGCCTTAAAAACCTAGAAACTAACCCATTTATTAAAGAGAGTGTGGCTTATTTTTTAGACCAAGAAGCAGAAAATCCAACTGCAAAAAAAATAGCTAGATTCCTCGATGCACCTGTAGCTATTGACCTTAATGAATTAAAAGCATTGCCTCCTTTTGGTCAAGCAATATTTCCAGACATAGTGACGGAACTTTTTTTACAAACAGATAAAAAAGCGGCTAAAAATATTGGCACTTATCTAGAATTACATGCGTCCTTAGACATTATTCCTCAATTATTTGAAACACCCGAAAAACAATGGGCTGCTAATAAATATGCAGGGAAAGCTTTAGTCAAAGTCTTAGAAAAAGTGTATCAATTTTCTTTTGAGGCAAAACAAGAAGAAGCGATAAATAAATGGTGGAAGCTTTGGAAAACTACACCTGAAAACTATACGGAATGGAGTAAATATCTCTTTCAAGAGCAGTTAACTCTACTTAATGAAGCGGAGTCATTAACTATTAATGATATAAATAAAGTATCGGAATCCACCCATTATCAAGATAAATATAGAGATTTATGTTTAACGAGTTTACAAAAAATTAAACGTAGTCGAACTATTTATAGATTAAAGATAAGCCCTAAAATATCTGTAGAAAATGAATTACATTACCTAGAAGGCATTGAATTTACGCCCAAAATATTGAGTAATTTACCTAGGGTTTTTGAAAATGACAACCCTACAAAGCTATTGCAGTTTATTTATGAGCAATTAGCATCCGCTACTATAGAAGAAAAAAGTGCTTTATTTAACTCCCTTTTTCGGCAGGATTGGTTTATTGACCATATTACAAGTGGAGCTATCGAAGCTAAAAAATGTGATGCCATTAAACTGATTTTTTACCAATACCTTTCAAAAAGCACTTTTTTAACGGAGTATGAAGAACAGAATACGCAATTGAATATCGTGCATTTAGAAAATGCATTTTTATCATTAAAAGAAAAATTAATCCGTATTTCTAAAGATTCATTAAATGAAACCATTCGGTATGAATATTTAAATGCTACTTTATCTAGAATGGAATTTCCTCAAATTATGGTCGCTTTCCCCATTTTGAAAGATTTTGAAATTCCAGAGAAAAACCTTTTTCTATTTTTAAATAGAGATTTTGGTTTACCGATTTTTGATGTACCTTCTGAAAAAGCTGCGCAAAAAATATTGACCCGATTAAAAAGTCATAATGAATATGAATTCTATGAGCAAACCTTAATTGATTTTGGCTTGCCTATTCTTAAAAAATCAGGTGATCTAGATTTTCAAAGAGTTTACCAATTATTGACTTATGATTTAGTCGTCCCGTTTTTAGGAGAAGGCGGAAAATATCGAGATAATTACTGCTATGGATTGGTTAAATTATTAGAATTACACTTTAAAACTACCTTAGGTTTTCATCCAAAATTGAATGAAAATCAGATTTTTTATACCTTTAATAGCTATAAACGAGTGGAGGCTTGGCGTGCCTATTTAATAGCAGAAGGCCTAGTGAATTTGGAAGTGCAACACGCTTTTAAATGAGGCATTTGGATAATTCTTACCGTATCAACGTTGAATGTCCTTTCTCCAACTTCAAAGTCCCGTCCGAAAAACGAGCTTCCACAATCCAAGCAAAAACATTCGTATTCATTGGCTTACCTTTATAATAGCCATCCCAGCCAGCAGATAAATCATTCGCTTCAAAGGAATCCGTTACAAAAACCAATTCTCCCCAACGGTCAAATATTTTGAAAGACAGTATTTCCGTTCCCTCTATGCCATGTACAGTTAGTCGATCATTCGCACCATCCCCATTAGGTGTAAATCCAGTGGGAACAAAAATTTGTTGATTTTTCTCTACTAACACTCTAATTCTTGTTGTTGCCTCGCAACCGTTTTTATCGACTACAATTAATTTATATAGTTGGGAATTAGTCGGCGTAATAGTAGGAGAAAGGCAATCTATACAACTTAAATCGTCTAAATTATTACCTGACCAAGTGTAAGTTAGTTCTCCATTTCCATTATTGATAATAGGCGTGATTTCCTGAGGAATTGCTGCTTTTAATTCCAAGTTGTCTATACTGATACTCAAAGGCAGTGCCTCCTCAACTTTTATTGGGGCTATCGGAACAGTACAATTATTCGCATCTTTTATAGCTGGTTCATAATTACCAGGGGTAAGGTCGAAAAATTCATTTTTAGTAGTAAAACGGCGACCGTCTTCGCTAAAGAAATAAGGTGGAGTTCCACCCATTGGCAAAATAGTTAAAACACCATCGTTTCGACCAGGACAAGTAATGGGGTCGAAAATAGTTTCAGCAAAAAGCTCGGTTGGTTCAGTAATAGTAATGGCTTCTTCATGCGTACAGCCGTTTTCATCCGTAATGGTTAACTGGTACCTATTGGCGGCTATATTTGTTAAGGAAGTAGCGGCTTCTCCATTTGACCATTGATACGTTAAACTATTAGAGGTGCTATTGACCAAAGTGGTGATTTGACCATCATTTGCGCCAAAACAACTAATGTCTTTTTTCTCAAAATTAATAGCAACAGGAATGGTATTATCAGGAACTGTGATAGACCTAGTTTTTTCACAACCATTATTATCTATCACTAAAACCATATAATCGCCTGCTGCTAAATTCTGTGCAGTTGGGCTTTCCTGCGCAGCGGGGTCATCCCAAAGGTAGATGAAATTACCACTGCCACCTGTAGCGACAACGGTCGCACTACCTGTCGACTCTTCCGCACATATTACGGGAGTAGTGGAGGTGACTAAATTAATACCTTCTTTTTCTTCTAGCGTAATAGTATTAGTAGCACTACAACCCTCTGCATCAAAAACAGTAACGGTATAGTTGCCTTTAGCTAAATTAGTAGCAATAGCAGTTGTTCGATTTGGGTCATCTTCCCACGAAAAGGTATAGGCACTATTCCCTTCAATGACGCCTATAACGATTATGCCATCAGCAGCGTTACAACTAGCAGGTGTTTGGTTGGTAATTAAGTTAATAGGCGCTTTATCGGCTATAGTAAAATCAAGGATAGCCGTACAGTTATTGGCATCATTAACGGTTAGTTGATACGCACCTGCGGCTAAGTTATCTCGATTTGCCGTAGTAATTTCGGGCGTATCATTCCATTTAAAATTATACCCTGGAGTGCCACCGGCTATACCTAAAGTAATAGAACCATTTGTTGCGCCAAAACAGCTAACTGCCCGAATTAAAGTATCAAAGGTAATAGCTGTAATTTCAGGGATAGTAACAGTTAATCGTTGACTACAACCGACTTCATCAGTAGCTATGACTTCATAATCTTGAGCGATTAATTGATTGGCGGTAGGCGTAGTTTGATTGAGTACATCATTCCATTGATAACTAAAATTGCCATTTCCGCCCGTTGCTACAACGGTTGCTATTCCATCATTTTCGCCATTACAACTAATAGGCGTAATCGTTTCTTCTCTTAAAATAATTTCAGGCGCTGATTGGATATCGAATTGTCGAGTTTCTTCACAACCTGCTTCGTTGGTTACGGAAACAGTGTATGGACCATCGGATAGATTGTCAACACTGGCTGTTCGTGCGCCATTACTCCATAAAAAATTGAGGTTATTAAAATTTGGATGGACACTAATTGAGGCGACTCCATCTCCATTGGCAAAACAAGTTTCATCCAAACTAGCGGAATCTATGATCATTGCTTGTGGTTCTGGAATGGGTAAGAATTTTTGATCTGCACAATTATTGGCATCCGTTACCAGAATGCGATATTCTCCTGGAGGTAAATCGCTGAGGGTATTTGCTTCATTAAAATCTAGCGTAGGGTCAGTTAAGCTAGACCAGCTATAATTATAAGGCGCAGTTCCGCCTGTAGCAATAGTCGAAATGGCACCATCATTTGAACCAAAACAGGATAAAGCTCTACTTTCCGTAATCTGTACATTTAGATTATCAGGTTCGTTGATAGTTGCAGTTAAAGTATCTCTACATAATTTTGAAGCAGCTAAGACAAGAATTTTATAAGTATTGGCAGGTAATTGGTCAAATATAGCCGTTTGTCCTAATTCGCTTGTATCCGTTCCTAATACAAAAAAAGCATCCGCAGTGGCAGAAACATGAATTTTTCCATCAACTCCTGCTGTACAACTTACATTATTGGTACTGTCTAATTGGAAAGGGGGCAAGGCGCATAATATCGTCTCACAAGTAATGAGTTCCTCAGACGAAGCACAGATTCCATTGGAATTAGCTCGTACTTGTACCGCTAAACTTTCTCCTTCTGATAAGCCTGTGATTTTATGTTGTAAATTGCCACTATTCGCAGCTTCCCAACCATTTTCATTGATATTAACGGAATAATTTTCTGCACCAGCTACTGCCTTCCAGCTAATCGTGATGGTACTTGTACTTACATCTGAACAAGTAGGAATTGGTGCGACTAAAGGTTGTCGCACATTAACGGTGATATTATCACTTGCAGTACAGCCGTAATTATCTATTGCAGATAGGGTATATTGCGTTGATTGGCTAGGAAAAACTAAAGGGTCTAGACAATCTTGGCAGGACATGCTATCTGATACTTCCCACGCATAAGTTACTTGATAATCTGGATTGAAATTAATGGACCAATTTAGCATCGTGCCTGTGATGTTACCACTTCCTGCACCTTCATCGTCTCGAACAATTAAATTCCAAGTGCCATTAATAGGTTCTCCATATAATTTTTCCCAACTGCCTTCTGGTAGAAAATTTCCAGTAAAAGGTGCTGTTCCATCCATAATAGAAGTAGTGGCACTTTCTGTAAAACAAGTTTGAATATAATCATCACCTAACCGACCATTATCGGTGGATAGTTCGATAAACCGACCACTTGGGGCTTGCAGAAAAATGTCTAAATCTCCAGCTCTTGGATGATTAATGTTCACACAAATAGAATGCAATAAACCTTCCGTTAAGTTCGCTGGGGTAATTCCACTAACGGTATTCGAGAAAATTGATGGATTTAAATTACCTGGATTAGAGGAATTGTCTTGGACTTCTGCAATTTCACTTAATGGTGTTTCTATAAAAGAAATGATGGTATCAGATTGAATAGCTGCTTGTCCCATTAGTTGTACCGTATCTCCTAAACAGATGGTTCTATCTCCTCCTAACTCTGGTAAAGATAATTGGTCGTCTTTAATGGGTATCCAAATTTCTTTAGGTGGAAAACAGGGCGCTATTTCAATCGCTAACCCAATTGAATCTAAGCCTTCTGCTACTTGGTCGCTAATGGTTTCAATAGAAAGCGATGTACTTAATTGCCCTGCTGGAATGGTAACGAAACTAGGAAAATCTACAAAATCTTGACCAGCCGTGGCATTACCTATTTTAGTAAAATTAATGGTATAATCATCTGCTTTAGCTTCGGGAATACTAAATACTAAATCTGCGGAGGAACAACCTTCGATAATACTTCCATCTAAACCAACGCCAATTGCTTCAATATTCACCTTTTTAGAATTAAAGCTTTCTGCTTCTAAAAAAACAGCAGAATCAACAATGTCATCCTTCACATCGGCGATGGCAATTTTAAGCGTATATTCTTCACATGGGGTTACTTTTGCCCTAGCGATTAAGGTTCTAGTAAATCCATCGTATTCTAAGGTAGTACTACCTGAATTATCTATATATAAATTTTCATTGGCAGGGGTACAATCTGGTAAATCAATCATACAACCTGCCCCATTATCAGCGTCAGGGTCAAAAGGGTGAATTGTTTTAACAGAAACAGGTAGATTACTATTTGGTAAGATGGCCATGTTTTCTCCATTTGGGTCTAGTCCAGGCCCATAAATGTAAAAAGCAAAGACATCATTAAAACAATCACAACCAAATTCTGGATATTCTTCTGAAGCAAAGCGATATTTAAAAGCGATGGAGTCAGTGGAAGGTCTGAAAGTAATCACATATTCTAATACATCCTCTAATTTTTCGGTAGTTAGCCGCTCTAACTCTGCACTGTTCGCAAAACTGTTATTAGGGCTTCCTGCAATAGCACTAGTATTGGCTCGGTCTGCTTGCCAAGATTCGCCCGTGGTTAATAAAATGCCTTCCTCAAAGCCGATGTCTTCCATACCATTTGAGAAATAACCAACGGCTTCTGGTTTACCAGTAAATCGGATATTTGTAATTTGAATGCCATCTCCTAAGAAGACGTTTTTGATTAAACTGTCAGGACTAAAAGGGGCAGTAATGGCGGGTTCTACTTCAATTTGCCCACAGAGTTGTGTTGCTTTGAAGGCAAAGGCAAATAGTAGCACAAAGGGGATTTTCCAGTAGTTGGCAAAATGGTTTGTCATAGTGGAAAAATTTCAAAATGAGTTAGGTGACGGTTATTAATTTTGATGGAATTTTTAGCATTTCAATATCAGCCGCAATGTTAATGTCAATTGCAGTATTGCTGAAACAGCGTCATGAGGGGTATCCTAACTAATCGGTTTTAGTGTTTGTTAATTAAAAACCAATGATACGAATCTTCTAGGAAGATTAATAATATAATAATAATTTTTAATGTCTGCTATCTATTGTTTAGGTAGGATACTATGTGAAAGTTAAGAACGGTAAATTATTATTTACCTCCTTTGTTTAGGGTTAAATTGTATAAGATTCAGTGGTGAAAAATGAATAAAATGGAAACCTATAATAAAACCAAAACAATGATTTTGTCACATACGATGGTAATGGAAGAAATAGTAAGGGGGGGGAATAGTTGTTCAAAACTAACTAAACTTCTGCTTAGAGTCAAGGTTTATCTAAAAAAATAGGGCATAAGTCTTTTATCCGTTAATTTTATAAACTTAGGTTTGATTATATTCGTTCTTACAAAAACAACAAAATAACCTTATTTTTGTTCCTTTTAAATAATTACTTACGCAGTTAATTAAATATTCTAATAATTTCAGATTGGTATTCGTGTACGATGTGCCGTAAACCAAATAAGTTCAAACAATCATAAATGCAACAATTTTTTAAGTTTGTTTTTGCCTCTTGCTTAGGCGTTTTATTATCTACTTTAGTCTTAAGTTTTTTAGCGATTGCCCTTGTTGGTGGTGCGGCTGCTAGTTTAGGAAGTAAAGAAGCGGTGTCTGTTCGACCTAATTCTGTATTAGAACTTAATTTTAATAATGTTTTGCCAGAGAAAACGAATAATGTTGCTCAAGAAGGCTTTACGTTGGAAAATAAAGATGTAGTGGGTTTGTTTGATGTTTTGGCGGCTATCGACTATGCTAAAACAGATGATGACATTAAAGGAATTTACTTAGATTTAGATAGTGCACCGGGAGGGATGTCTACTCGTTCAAATTTACGAGATGCGTTGATAGATTTCAAAGAGAGTGGTAAATTTATTGTGGCGCACTCTAAGTTTTATACACAAAGTGCTTATTACTTAGCTTCTGTAGCGGATGATATTTCTGTGCATCCAACTAGTATGTTGGGGGGCGTTGAATTTACAGGATTTGGGCGGCAGATTCCATTTTATAAAAACGCTTTAGATAAATTGGGTATCAAAATAGAAGTTTATTACGCGGGGCAATTTAAAAGTGCTACGGAATCTTACCGTTTAACAGAGATGAGTGACCAAAATCGACGTCAGATAAAAGAATATTTAGGTCCATTGTATGAAAAATATTTGGCAGATATTAGTGAATCTAGAGATGTTTCGGTGGCAGAATTAAAACGAATTGCGAATGAGTGGCTTGTTAGAGACCCCAAAGATGCCGTTGCTTACAAATTGATAGATAGGGTAGCGTATAAGGATGAAGTATTAGATTTACTGAGAGAAAAAATTGGATTGGAGGCTAAGGATAAAATTTATAAAGTAGGCTTAGAAGATTATGTAGGAAAAGCAAAACCTTCTGTGGATTATTCTGTGAAGGATAAGATTGCGGTTATTTATGCAGAAGGCACGATTACTTCTGGAAAAGATATGCCTGGTTCTGTTACGGATGATGATTATGGGCCAATGATTAGAAAAATTCGACAAGATGATAAAATCAAAGGTATTGTCTTGCGGGTAAATTCTCCAGGAGGAAGTGCGCTTTCCTCTGAAAGTATTTGGAGAGAATTGAGCTTGGCGGTTGAAGAAGGAAAACCTGTAGTTGTTTCTATGGGAGATTATGCGGCCTCTGGGGGGTATTATATTGCTTGCATGGCAGATAAAATATTTGCAGAACCAACGACTATTACAGGTTCAATCGGTATATTTTCGACCATTCCTAATGCTAGTAACCTATTGCAGAATAAATTGGGCATTACAATGGATACATTGAATTTAGCAACACATGCTTCTGCCTTGAATACGATACCATTTCATGAACACTCTCCTAAATTTAAAGCCGTTTTTCAACAGATGACAGATCAAGGCTACGAACAATTTTTAGGTAGAGTGGCAGAAGGCAGAAAAATGACCAGAGACGAAGTGCACGAAATCGCTCAAGGCCGAGTTTGGACAGGTTCGAAAGCCAAGGAATTAGGTTTGGTAGACGAGTTGGGAGGTTTAGATGCAGCGATAGCAGAAGCGCAAGAATTAGCAGGCTTAGAGAAATACCGTATTACTGAATACCCAAAAGTAAAAGACCCGCTCCAACAATTCATGGATAAGTGGTTAAATATGCCAAGTGCAACTGCAACAGCGGCTACTAAGCAAGCGATTCTGAAAGAAGAAATGGGGGAGTTATACCCGTTTTATAACCACTTAAAAGAAGTATCAGAAATGAAAGGCTTACAAGCTAGAATGCCTTTTTTAATGGACATTCAATAAGCTATATTCTATAAAAACATATTAAAAAAGGGTAATTGCAAAACAATTGCCCTTTTTTAATTTTATAATAAACTTTCCGTGGGAACTTAAATTCGTGGAAAAAAAATTGAGATAAGTCACCAAGCAACGACTGTTTCATTCTAGGTCTTATTGGGCGGCAATTTCCCATTGCCGCCCCATTTTAGGCTAAAACAAGGCGGCAATGGGAAATTGCCGCCTTGTAAGTGAAACTGCTACAACTCCATTTTAGAGAATGAAACAGCTGTTGTCACCAAGCAGAGCTTGGCGCTACAGAAAAAATATCTGAGATAAAAAACATGTCGCCAATTTTTTTGTTTATTCGCTATTACTTAATTCATCATCAAAAGCGGGAAAGAATATGAATCGAAGAAATATAGCACCACACGATATCAGTTACGAAGAAGACAGCGTATCGCTAACGTTCCATCCCTATAATATTTTATTGACCTTTACTTTAGCAGGTATTACGGCGCTCTTTTTTGCCTTTTCTGCGGCCTATTTATATACGAGAGTGACTATGGGCATTCCGCCGATTAAATTACCGAGTTTATTTTTTGTCAATACTGCCTTATTACTGGGCACAAGTTATACCATGATTCTGGCGAAAAAGGCATACCTCAATGATAATACGGAAGGATATAAGAGCATGTTAGCAGTCACTATCGTTATGTCTATCATCTTTGTGATTGCCCAATTAATTGCTTGGCGGCAGTTATTCGGCCAACAAATCTTCATCAATTATAGCACGACGGCTTCTTATGTCTATGTGATTAGCGGCTTACACTTTGCTCACGTTTTGGCAGGATTACCATTTTTGGGCTTATTTCTATGGACGGCACATAGCCGAATGAAAGAACCTGTCAGCGTTCTAGTTTATTTTTCTGACCCAGAGAAGCAATTAAAACTAAAATTATTGACTCGCTATTGGCATTATTTAGATGCTTTATGGATTTATTTGGTAGTGTTTTTTAGTTTGAATTATTTGTTGAGTTGAGTCGAGTTGCTAGTTTTTTAACTGAGAATAAGCTGAAGATTTGTTGCAGATTTTTGACTCGTAACAAAAAATAATAAAATTTTAAAACTTTTTTCCTGCTTCATGCATCCTTTTATAAAAAGGAGAGTCTTTTAAGTAGAAATCATCCAATATATTGAAATCCGACAAAAAAGCACTTCGCTAGGAACTTTATCAAAAAGGGATTAGTTAGTAGTGCGAATGAAAACTTTTTAAATCATCCGACAAAATTTTTAAAAATGAGAGCTTCTGAATGGAGTGATTTGGTTTTTGACCTAATCAATCGCTAGTGGGATAGGCGATTATCCAACATTTCGACTGTTAAAAAACTTTAAAATACATCCCAAAAAGTAGAATCAAGTGTACCTTTACGCTTGATTCTTTTTTTGTGCCCAAAGCACTCATTAATCTAAGTAACTTGAAAGGACTTGTCCAAAAAATTATCAACCTTATCCTTTTCGGAAACTTCTGGATTGCCTTTTGTGCGGTAGCCATGACTTGGCAAACGGAGTTATTATTATTTGGAACGGTTGAATGGACGCCACTTACCAGTTTTGTTTTTTTTAGCACTTTATTTTTATATGCGGTTCATCGAATAGTGGGTCTAGTAAAAGTCAAGCCTTTTTTAGAAAAATATCGCTATGCGATTATTTATCGTTTTAGAAATCATATTAAATTTTATGCTTTTTTAGGTGGAGTAGGAGCGTGCTATTTTTTCTTTCAATTAAGTCTTGCGAATCAATTATTATTAGTTATTCCGTCTATTTTATCGCTGGGTTATGTTTTACCTTTTGTGAAGGGAAAGAAGAGATTAAGAGATTTTGATTATATCAAAATCTTTTTAGTTGCCATTGTTTGGGGAGTGATTACCGTTTTAATGCCGATTTTAGAAAGGACAACTACCTTAGAAATGCGGCATCTATTGATTTTATTGGAAAGGATGTTTTTTATCTTTGCGATAACTTTGCCTTTTGATATTCGAGACTTGAAAATTGATGCCCATATTGAAGTGAAGACTATTCCAGGAATGATTGGCATTAAAAATACGAAGCAGTTGGCTAGATTTAGTTTATTAATGGTTGTTTTACTAGCTGTACTAAATTGGAATTGGTTTTTGGGTTATTATAGCTTTAATAATTTATTAGGTATCTTTTTTGCTTGTTGTACTACCTTGTGGTTAATTGAAAAAAGTGATAAAACAGATGAAGATTATTTTTTTACAGGCTTAATGGATGGGACAATGATACTACAATTTCTATTGGTACTTTTCTTCAATTCTTAAATCCTTCTATATACCTCAATTAGACTGAATATCAATCAAATCCATATAAATAATCAGTTGTTCTTTCCCTTCTAAAACGCAATTAAAAGCTATATCATTTGGTAGGAAATTAACAGTTACTTGCTGGTTTTCTTTTTTCAATTCATTAGGTAATTCTGGTGTGTACCAACGATTGATAAAGAGCGTAGAATCTTCTTTTGTCTCTAGTATCCATGTACATTTATTGTCCGCTTGGTCACCGTAATAACGAACGGTTGCATCTGTTCTTATCGTACAAATACCTTCCGAAAAAGAAGTATTCCCTGCGGCGGTAGCGAGGCAAGCATTGCGATAACTCTTACCATCTGTACCGCAGACAGGAGCGTAAATACCAGTGCATTCACTTTTTTTGCATTGTATTATAGAAAGTAAGAAAAGTAGAGCTATAATGGATTTGTAAATGGGTTTCATGTCAACAGTGTTTACTGAGAGATGAGGTATGTTGTCGGTTCTTTTTAGTATTAAATACGTTTCATGTCAACAGTGTTTACTGAGAGAGGGCTTAGCTATAACTACCTACAATTATTATACCTTAGTTGTTAAAAAGTGGAGAATAAACGAAATGAAATTTAAGAAGGGAGCGAATTTAAATATTTTTGATACCGTTCTTCCACTTTATCTAAATTTTTTAAACCTTCTAAGCCTTTTGATTCAATACAAAATGAAGCTACAACGTGCCCGTAACTCATTGCTTGCGTGATGTTTTTGGTCGAAAGGTACTTGACTAAAAAACCAGTCGCAAAAGTATCACCTGCGCCTGTCGGGTCGACTACATTAGTTGGATAAACAGGAAAATCTAATTGTTGCCCATCTTTAAAAACACTAGCCGATTTAAAACCTCTAGTCAATACGACAATAGGAATTTGTTCAATAATGGAAGGGAATAATGCTTCGTAACCTAAAATATCTTCATCGCTGAGAATCAAAATATCAATTCCTTTTAATTTATTCCAGTCAAATATTTTGGGACTAATTTTTCTAGTTTTCTCATCCCATTGTCGCAGCCAACCTTGCGGTGTCGCAGCAATAATGGTAGCAGGAGAGAACGACTTAATAAGGGAAAAGTCCACTTCGTCGGCAATTGGCCCTAAATGCACTAAGGGAACATTTTTCCATTCGACTGGTAAATCATTGGCCGTAATATCGGCTGCTCTATTAAAAATATATTGAGTCCGATGAGTAGGGTGGTAAACATTCTCAAAAACGGTTGTTTGACTCGTTTTTTTATTATGAATAGTAATATTTTGAAAGCTGGAAAGGAAAGAGAAATCGTCACTAAAACTGGTGAGAATACCAGTCTTTTTGCCCAAAAAATGAGCAGCGATACTAGAATAAGAAGCGGAACCGCCAAGTGCATATCCCTCTGGGACTATATCTTGGCAAACGTGACCGATACATAAATAATCAAGAGTCATTAATCACTAGTGATTGGTGTCTAGTCATGAGTTTTCAAACTGATGACTGATGACTATTCTACTGCTGATGGTTTAATACCAAAAATCAGATGAATTGTTTGTTTAAATCATACATCATAAATCTTCAATCATACATCATAAATCTGTCACGTTTTTGTTTAGATAGATTTATGATTGAAGATGTATGAACTATGATTTATGATTTTTTCGCCCCGTTTTGGGTATAGCTAGAGAAGCTAGTTTTCTTTTATATGCCTTATCAATCATAAAGCCATTAACCATTAGCAGTATTCCACTAATGATTAATGACTCTTTGACTACTACTAGTAATAATAATCTAAACCTAAATGCGTAATTAGGTCTTCCCCTTGCATGTGGCGTAGGGTATTATTAATTTTCATTAATTGCTTGAATAAATCGTGTTGAGGCGGTAAGCCTTGCTTAGTTTGTGGAGACTTGAAGAAAAAGCCTAAGTATTCTTGAATACCGCCCATTTCTTTTCGGCTCGCATAATCTAATAATAGACATAAATCCAAAACGATTGGTGCCGCCAAAATAGAATCTCTACATAAGAAATCTACTTTAATTTGCATTGGGTAACCCAACCAACCAGAAATATCAATATTATCCCAACCTTCTTTATTATCACCACGAGGTGGGTAATAATTGATTCTTACTTTATGGTAAATATTACCATACAATTCAGGATTTAATTCAGGTTGTAAGATATGTTCGATGACACCCAATTTAGATACTTCCTTTGTTTTGAAGTTATCAGGATCATCTAATACCGCACCATCTCTATTTCCTAAAATGTTAGTCGAAAACCAACCGTCAACACCTAAAGAACGAGCTTTGAAACCAGGCGTTAAAATCGTCTTCATTAAGGTTTGACCTGTCTTGAAGTCTTTACCACCAATTGGCACTTTCTTGCTCTTCGCTAATTCTACTAATGCTGGAATGTCAGCAGATAAATTCGGCGCACCATTTGCATAAGGAACCCCCATTTTAATCGCTGCATACGCATAAATCATACTTGGTGGAATCGCTGGATCATTATTCTTTAAGCCTTTTTCTAAAGCCTTTAAGTTTTTATGACAAGCAGCTTCTTCCATATAGATTTCGGTAGAACCACACCAAACCATAACCAAACGGTCACAACCATTGGTTTTTTTGAAGGCTTTCATGTCTGCCATTAAAGCCTTCGCCAAATCCATTTTGGTTTTGCCTTTTTTGATGTGTGTACCATCTAATCTTTTGACATACTTTTTGTCAAAAACAGCCTTCATAGGCTTAACCGCCTTTAATTCATCCTTTACTTGGTCTAAAAGTCGCTTGTCTAAAACGCCTGCTTTCACAGATGCTTTGTACATATTGTCTTTGTAGACATCCCAACCACCGAAAACCATATCGTTTAAATCGGTTAATGGAACAAATTCTTTAATTTTTGGGTAACGCTTTTCCGTTCTTTTACCCAATCTGATTCTACCCATTTGGGTGTAAGAACCAAAAGGTTGTGCTAATCCTTTTCGGACAGCCATAACACCAGCTACGAAAGTGGTTGCAACAGCACCCATACCAGGTAATAAAACACCTAATTTACCTTTAGCGGATTTGATTTTAGTCTTCTCTGCCATTCTTGTTTTTAAATTTTTAAAAAGGTGGAATAATATAGTGATGAGTTTTGAGTGATGAGTTATAAGTGATAACCACTATTAACTAAAAACTAAAAACTTTACACCGAATAAAATTCCCAAATTCTGTAGGATAAAAAAAAAGTGATGAGTTATGAGTGATAAGTGAGTGATAACCACTTATCACTCATAACTCATCACTAAATTTATAACCAATTGTTTTCTTTATACCATATTAATGTTTCTGCTAGACCTTTATGAAGGTCATAAGCAGGGGCAAAGTTAAAATCATTTTGCAAAGGTGCAATGTCTACTTGCCAATTTTTTGCTTTTAATGTTTTAACCTTCTCCAAATTGAGTGGCGGCATCTTGCCAGTTAGCTTGCCAACCCCTTCTCCAATCGCTGCCACCACCTTAACAATACCAATTGGAATATTGATTTTGATGAAGGGCTTTTTATTTAAAATTTTTGCGGCATATTTTCCTAAATCTTGTGTCGGATAGCTATTGCCATCTGAGACAAAATATCCTTTTTGAATTTTATCGGATAACGTTCCATCTAAAACCACTTTCACTAAATCTTTCACATAAATAAAAGCCATTTTTTGTGGACTTCTACCAATATGTCCTTCTAAGCCTTGATTAAATGCCTTAAAAAAGGTAAAAATTTCCGTTTCTCTAGGCCCATATACGCCCGTTGGACGGAAAATTAAGTAAGGAAAATTGGCTTGACTTTTCAACCATTTTTCTGCTTTTAATTTGCTTTGTCCATACGTATCAATTGGTTGAGGTGTATCCGTTTCTTTAACAAAATCTCCCACTTGATTATCCGCTGGCCCATAAGCTGCGGCACTACTGATATAGATGAATTTTTTTAAATCTGGCTGCACTTCTTGCAGCATTTGTGCAAAATTAGTAGTCAACTCCGTATTATACTTAAAAAAATCTTGCTTGTCATTGACGGTAACAACCCCTGCATTATGAATAACGAAATCAAAATTGACTTGTTGTAAACGGTCTTTTAATTCACTTAAATTCCCAAAATCAAGTTCAAAAATGTTAATCCGCTTGTCTTGTAAATATTTCCGACTACTTGTACTTCGTACACCAGCATAGACTTCCAAGCCTTTTCTTAAAGCTTCTTCTACTAAAAAACTGCCAACAAAACCGCTGGCACCTGTAATGAGTATTTTTTGCATGCTTTCTGAACTATTATAAGAAACGAGTGCAAAGATAGAATTATTTAAGGAAGGTGTAGGGTAAGTAGCAGGACAAGAATGACCAAATAATTTTTTACAAAGAAAATATTTCTTACGGACGCTTTATAGAAACGCTATTTAATACAAAATGGGGCATCAATCTTTCCAATTCTACAGCATTAACAGCGGAGTATACCTTCTTCTTTTGGTGTAAATTTGAGGTGTAATTTTTAAAAGAGAAGTGAGAAAAGAGACCGTAAATTACAATTTGGAGGCAGACTGTCAGATATCAATAGTTTGACTTCTTGAAAATTTACTATTTTGTTGATAAATTTAAAACCACATTTTTATGAATACTAAATTTATCGTTAAAATAGCTTTATTTCACTTAGGTAGTTTACTATTTTTTACTAGCTGTACGAGCGAAAAGTATACCACCGAAAATAGGACTAAGCGTCCAAATATCTTATTAATTGTCGCAGATGATTTAGGTTTTACTGACTTGGGCTGTTATGGTAGTGAAATCAAAACACCTAATATAGATGCTTTAGCTAAGCAAAGTGTTCGTTTGACTTCTTTTTGTACTGGCCCAACTTGTTCGCCTACTCGTGCGATACTTCTAACAGGGGTAGATGCCCATCGCAACGGTTTTGGTACAACGAATGATGACTGGGCAGCTAATCAGCTAGGTTTACGAGGCTATGAAGGGTATTTGAATTTTGATGTCGTTACTTTTCCGAAACTTTTACAAGATAGAGGTTATCATACTTCTATTGCTGGAAAATGGCATCTAGGCTCTCCACGTAGGAAAGAACAATGGCCCATAAATCGAGGCTTTACCCGTTCTTTTTGTTTATTACCTGGCGGAGGTGGTCATTTTTATGACCAACAACCTTTATTTTCATTTATCCCAAAATCATTGTATGCCCAAGACAGTATTTTGGCAAAACAATTACCAAAGGATTTTTATTCGAGTAAAAACTATGCGGATAAAGCAATTGAATATATTGATGAAAGTGTTAAAGCGAATAAACCTTTTTTTCATTTTCTATCCTATACTGCACCACATTGGCCTTTACAAGTGCCTGATGAATTCGTGGATTTATACAAAGGGCAATACGATAGTGGTTATGAGGAATTGGCGATACAACGCTTAGAAAAAGGAAAAAAGCAAGGGGTTATTCCTGAATACACTACACTACCTACTTTAAGCCCGAATGTAGAACCATGGGAAGGTTTGAAAGCAGAAGAACAGCAAAAAGCTAGTAAGTCCATGGAGATTTATGCGGCTATGATAGAACGATTAGACTATCATACAGGCAGAGTCATTCAGCATTTGAAAGACAAAGGAGCATATGAAAATACCTTGATTATTTTTATGGCAGATAATGGTGCAGAAGGCAATAGTATCATGGGCTACGAAGGTACTGGAGAATGGGTAGACACGACTTTTGATAATAGTTTAGCGAATATGGGGAAATTAAATTCTTATATCGAATTGGGAACTGGTTGGGCACAAGCGAGCTCGTTGCCTTTTAAATGGTATAAGGCTTTTGCTAGTGAAGGTGGCGTTAGAGTGCCCATCATGATTCATTATCCTCAATTGAAAAAAGCAGGTAATACCATTCACCACGATTTTATATCTGTCATGGATTTAGCACCTACTTTTTTAGAACTGGCAGGTGTTCAACATCCACAAACCGAATATAAAGGACGAGAAGTATTCCCTATGAATGGGACATCCATGTTACCATGGTTAGCAGGAAAAACAACGACTGTTCATCCAGTAGACAAAGCTCACGCATGGGAATTATACGGACGTAGAGGAGTCAGAAAAGGAAAATGGAAAGCAGAATGGATGGAAGCACCCTATGGAAATAACGAATGGGAACTATACGATTTATCAAAAGATATTAGTCAACAATATAATTTGGCAGCAAGCCAACCCGAAGTTCTACAGGAATTGATTAATGATTGGGACAATTATGTTAAGTCTAATAATGTAACTGTACCTGACCGACCAACAGCTTATGCGACAGAAACGATTTGGAGAGAGTAAAGAATAGCTAAAATTAGGTTCCGTTGTGTCTGAAAGTCATTTTAAGAAAGTAATATCCTATATTGAGTCTAGTGCTTTGGAAATTCTATTTTCAAAGCACTAGTAATTCTTTTCTCATCGTCCAATTCAAAAAAGCAAGCGGCTCTTTGCCAATTTTTTCTTCTAAAAGTACCTCAAAACCAAGCCCTTCATAAAATCGAACGGTTCTATATCGTTGGGTGGAAAGAGCTAGTATAGCTCCTTTTTCCTTTGCTTGAATCGTAGCAAACTGTTGTTGTAAAATACTAGCACCCAAGCCTTTTCCTCGCATATTTTCTTGAATTACCATATTATTGAGGTATCGATAAGGCTGCGTTTCGCCCATTGTTCTGGTCAAATGTTCTGCAATACCACCAGAGACTTCCATAACTCTAGACAAGGCACTAAACCCCATTTTAAAAGGCACTTTCAATAAACCTCCTTGTATTTGCGGGATTAAGCCAACTTTTATTTGATTAGGTTTTGTCCAAAAGCCCATAGCTTTGGTCTGTCCATTTTCTGCCATACAAAAACTTTCTGCTCCATGTTTTAATTGTATACGTAAATTTATACCTAATAACCATTCCAATTGTGCTTGTCTAGTGGCGTCATTCGGGCATAAATAAATATGCGCAGGATTATCATAAAAAGAAGTGGCGACTAATTTTGCAGCAGAAGGATAATGATGGGGAAGAATAGAGGATAGGTTAAGGTGTTTCATGTCTGCCTTTACTTATTTTTTCTTGAAAATTCTTAGTAATAAAACTAGTATCAATATCAAGACAAACGGCAGAAACTCAACCCCTACATTTTTTACCTTTTTAAAATAAGTACTCATAAAAATCATCCAAATCCAATAGCCACCAATGGTATGTAAGAGCTTCCAGTTTTTTGGAGAAAGCTGTTTGGAAAAAGGCTCAAAAGAAGTCAATAAAATCAAAACGACAAATAGATAAGCTAAGCCTCCTGCCATTAGAGAAGTGCCAGCTGCCAAATCAAATACAGGATGAAATACTTGTTGTAAAAGGACTAAAAAGCCTAAATGTAATAAGTGATTAATGGCAAAGGAAATACCTAAATACTTGCGATTCATTAACCACCAAAAAGATAAGGAATTTCTAATGCGCAGATGAGCAGCGGATGCGGCAAAGGCTAGGCAGAATAATGTGAAACTAATTTTGGCAGACCAAGCAATGGCGGCTCTAGTACCGTCTTCATTAAAACCAATAAAAAAGAAAAAAGCCGCATATAAAAGAATGGGCAACCCGACTGCTAATTTTACGACCTCCCAATCCCAGATGCCTTTACTTGCTGGCGCTGAATTACTCATAACTCATCATTTATAACTTATAACTCTATACTTCTTTCTGATAAATCCGATACCGCTTATAAGGCTCCCCATTCAAATTTTGCAAGCCTTTATTCATCATTTCATTATTCTCTAAAATCCAAGACCCTTCGCCAAATTCAATGCCGTTGTTTTGGGCGTAGCGAATGATTTTAGCATAAAAAATAGCTTCAATTCCCAATCTTCGGTAGGTTTCTGTCACCCCTAAAAGGATGATTCTCAGTATTTTCGTTTTCCTTTTACCCATTAATAAACGAATGGCTCCAAACGGTAAAATTCGACCTCGCTTTTGCTTAATCATGATTTCATTGATGTTGGGGACGGCTAAGAAAAAGCCAATACCTTCTCCATCTTTTTCCGCAAGAAAGACCATTTCTTCGACTAAAATCATTTTTAGGCTTTCTGCAAGATGTTCAAATTCTTTATCTGTAGGCGGTACAAATCCCCAATTTCTATCCCATGCTTCTTTATATAATTTATGAATAACGGGGACTTCTTTTTTCCAGTTTTTTAGGCTGACATTCCGAATAGTAATACCTCTAGTCTTGAGGCGTTCCTCTAATCTTTCAGCTACCCTAAGGGATTTTTCTGAAACCGTTTTGGTGGGTACTTTATAAGCCAATAAATCCATTTGTTTGGTAAACCCAAAACGATTTAAAAAATCGACATAATACGACTTATTATAGGTCATATTGATGACGGGAGGACTATCGTATCCGTCTACTAAAATACCTGCGGTTTCATTAGTCGAAAAATTGGTAGGACCATAAAGTGCGACATGCCCTTTGGCTTTTATCCAATCAACAGCAGTCTCTAATAATTTTTCAGCTACTGAATAATCTTCAATGACATCAAAAAAACCGAAATAACCGACATTAGAATTGGCAAATTTATTATAATTATTATTTTGGATAGCTGCTATTCGACCGACTATTTTTTTATCTCTGAATGCTAGAAAAAGGTCAGCATTGGAATGGGCAAAAAATGGATTCTTTTTAGGATTCAATAATTCTTGCATCCCTAAATATATCTCAGGGACATAATTCGGATCACCTTTGTAAAGGTCATGCGGAAAGTCTATGAATTGCTTTTTTTGTTTTTTGGTGGTAACTTTTACTATCTGCATTAGTTGGTTGGTCTTTTTGTTTTAGGATGTTTTTTCATAGCCTCTTTAATAGGCTAGTAAGGAGACCGAAAATTGAAGTTTTCTGTCAGAAGAGTCAGATAATTTCTGATTAAAATGCTTATCATCAGGTATTTATCTGGGGGAAATCTGATTTCTGACAGTTTATAACGCTAGGTTCGCCCAAAATTAGTTAATAAAATAAAATATTATCAAAA
>JAFMDF010000060.1 GCA_017857395.1 Bacteroidota bacterium
CTCAACAATCGCGTTTTAAGGATAAAAAACCCTTAAAACTGCACGGACTATTGGTTAATAACAAAAGAATGGAAAAAATATACCGTAGCCATTCTCGTTGCTGAATGTGCGAAGTCAAATAACGGATATGGATATAAGCAATTAACCCCAAAACTATAGTTATAATGCTTGCACCTATCAGCGACCCTCCAAAACTACTATTCTCTGATAAAAAAGAAGAAGCCATAGCCACAAATGACAAACCCCAAAAAACCAAAAAAATCATCCAATTATAGCTGTCGAAGTTTTTCATAGACTATCAATAATTTCATCTGCCGCCCTATGACCAGAACGAATAGCACCTTCCATATAGCCATTCCATTCTGTGGCTGTTTCTGTTCCTGCCCAGTGAATATGACCAACAGGCTTTCTTAAGTATTTTCCAAACGCTGTCCAAACGCCGGGAGAGAAATGACCGCCATAGCAACCTCTTGAATAAGGTTCTTTTACCCAATTCATCTCATAATAAGCTTCGTAGTTTCTAGCTGCTGCTCCAAAATATCTGGCTAAACCTTCAATCACTACGGCTTCCCGTTTTTCTGGGGACCATTCAGTAGCTATTCGACCTTCACCAGCTTCAATAAAGCAGACAATAACCCCATAGTCTACATTATGTGGCGTATTGTCCAATACCACTTTGACGGGACCTTCAAAGCTAATCACTTGTCCTGTCCAGCCTGCTTCTCTCCAGAATGGTGTTT
This sequence comes from Bacteroidota bacterium, assembly GCA_017857395.1. Classification (GTDB taxonomy): domain Bacteria; phylum Bacteroidota; class Bacteroidia; order Chitinophagales; family Saprospiraceae; genus JAFMDF01. The sequence goes on from JAFMDF010000060.1 coordinate 741, forward strand.
TATACACCACTTGCATTTTAATCACATTACCCATAGGCACTCTTTGGGTCAATTGGTCTCGGTTAGGCGGCATTGGAGGGTCATAAATGATGCGACCTGCTAAAGTTGGAGGTATGGCGATGATAGCTTTCTTTGCCGTCCAGCTTTTAGCACCAGCATAGACGGTTACCTTATTTTCGTTTTGCTCTATTCTAGTTACTGGACTATTAAATTCGACTTCCTTTTTAAGTGCAGCGGCTATTTTCTTACTAATGAGTTGCGTACCACCGACGACTCTTTCCTGCTGCGCTCCTCTGTCTATGGCGATGAGTGTCTCTATATCTTTCCCTGATTTTATATAAAAAAGGAAGTGTAAAAATGAAAAATCGGTAGGCTCTGTCGAAAATATTGCTTCTCCAATTAATCTTAGAAACCGTTTCGCCTTCTTAGTAAATGGGTTGCGTTCAACCCATGAATCATAAGTCTGGCTATCCCATTCTTTAGCTTTTGGATGTTCCCAAGGTGCTTTGGTATCAATACTATTGGCCATTTTGGTGATTTTTTTCACCACCCTATCCAAATCCAATAATTCAAAAACATTCAATGGAGGAGCCGCCTCTTTATGCGTTTTCATTTTTTTTTGCTTACCGTCGTAAAACATAACGTGACCTGTATTGTGAACAGGATATCGCTCCAATCCTAGCTCATCACATAAGGCACAAATGCGCTCCTGAACAGGTCCAATCCATTGTCCACCCATTTCTAGCACATTTCCATCTTCTAGCACTTGTGCTAAATTCCGACCACCTACTCGGTCTCGTGCTTCAATGACTTGTACGGTATGCCCTGATTGTTCTAATTTTCTAGCGGCATTTAAGCCTGCTAATCCTGCACCAATGATGATAACATCTGTCATAATTCTGTTTTTTATAAAATTCATCACATTTGTAGCTTAGACCTCTGGTCTGAGTAGCCTTAGCACACCTACTCAGACCAGAGGTCTAAGCTACAAATGACAATTTGGGATGCACGCTTACAAAGTGGTTCTCAAATTAACAAAAATATTGTTTCCTTCTTCGATTTTCCTATCAATGGTTGCTTATTCCCTATAGATGGTAGCTCCGAACCGATGGAAATATTAGGGAAAAGGAAATAGGCGCTTCATAGTCATTCCCTTACCATTCAACGGCAATTACAGACCATCCGATTAGTATTTTCTTAATAGAAGATGGTATGCTTTAGTTTTGATATATTATATCTTGAACCAAAATATAACCTTGGGGAAATCTGACAGATTTACTTTGTCTGTTGGGGTATCCTTTTAAGAAACAAAAACCTAAATTTTAAACATGAAAAATAAAGGAAGTATATTTTTAAAAACATAATCTCTAAAAAATACCTATGCAAAAATTTGTTGAAAAATCAATTCTATTTTCTTTAAGTTTTCTTTTGTTGACCTCCATTTTTAGCTCTTGTAAAAAGGACGTTGAAATTAGCACTCCAACGACTGAACCTACAACCACTACTCCATCTACATTTGACGGAAAGGTAATTATTGTTGGTGCAGGAGCAGCTGGATTAGCGGCAGCAAAAAAATTAGAAGAAGCAGAAATTGTGTATCAAATTTTAGAAGCGACCGAACATTATGGAGGTCGGATTCAAAAAGATGAAGATTTCGCAGATTTCCCTATTGACCTTGGTGCGGAGTGGATTCATACCGACAAATCCATATTAAACGAATTAATAGGTTCATCTGAACCTGAACCAGATGTTGAAACCTTTTTATATCAACCAACAGATGTTTACGAATTTGATGGGACTAATTATGAGCAGATTCCTCCATTTTTAATGGAAATTTTTTATGCAGATTATTTTAAAGAGTATAAATTCAAAAATACCACTTGGTATGATTATATCAGCGAAAATTTTGCTCAACCTGTAGAACAGAATATCGTATATAATGCTAAAGTGAGTACCATAGATTATTCTGGTGAGCAAGTTATAGTTACTACAGAAGATGGAACGGAGTATACAGCCGATAAAGTAATTTCTACCGTGTCAGTTGGCGTATTAAAATCTAATTTCATCAACTTTATTCCAGCACTTCCAGCTGCCCAAATAGCTGCCATAAATTCGATAGAATTTCTCCCTGGACTCAAATTGTTTATGAAGTTCTCCGAAAAATTCTACCCAGATGTCATTAGTTGCGAAACAGCTACTGGCGAAAAAACCTATTATGATGCAGCGTATCAGAAAGAAGCAAACGACCATGTTTTGGGCTTATTATCAACAGGGGCTTCTACAGAAGAATATTACCAGTTAGCCAATTCCCAAGCCATAGTTGACGCTGTATTAGCAGAATTGGATGGTATTTATAATGGAGCAGCATCACAAGCTTACACAGGAGAATATATTCTAAAAGATTGGGGGCAAGAAGTAAATACATTGGGGAGTTGGACAGCACCTAAGGAAGTTTGCCCAGAAGATTTAAAGATTTCTCCTGAAGATAAAGTCTATTTTGCTGGAGCAACTTTCGGAGATATTTTTGATGCCGATGACAACATAACAAGTAATGTGCGTGGTTCTGTACAAGCCGCTATATTATCTGGATATGATGCAGTAAATAAAATATTGGAGTAGATAAACAATAAATTATGGAAAATTCAAAAAAACAATCATGAAGATTAATTTTATTTTAGGACTTATACTTTTATGCTTATTCGGTTTAACCATTTCAAGTTGCTTTAAATGGGCAGCACGCGCCCATGATAAACTTCCAGACACAACCGCATTAAACAAAAGCTATAACTACCAAGGAAAGGTAATCATTGTAGGGGCAGGAGCGGCTGGTTTAGCGGCAGCAAAAGTCTTGGAACAAAACAATATTGACTACACAATTTTGGAAGCCTCTGACCGATACGGCGGAAGGCTTAAAAAAGACACGACGCTTGCTGATTTCCCTATTGACATAGGGGCGGAGTGGATACATAGTGCGCCCATTGTCTTAAATAAATTAAAAGGCAAAGCAGGTGACCAAATAGAGGAAGAACTAATACCTTATCATTTGGAAGAAACTTATAATTGGGATGGGCAGCAATATGAAAAAGTTTCCCAAGCTCAAAATGATTTTATGTACAAGTTTATGCCTGAATCCAAATTCAAAAACTCCACTTGGTATGACTTTGTCAACGAAAACATCGCCAAAGAGGTAAAGCATAAAATTGAATTCAATTCTCCCGTTACAGCCATTAATTATTCGGAGGAGAAAGTGCAGGTAAAAACAAAAGATGGTACAATTCATACCGCAGATAAAGTATTGGTAACGGTTTCTATAGGTGTTTTGAAATCAAATCATATCACCTTTACACCAGATTTAAGCAAGGAAAGAAAGGATGCAATCAATAGCATTATATTTCATCCAGGCTTTAAATTAGTGATGAAATTCAGGGAGAAGTTTTATCCAGATGCCATCAACTGGACCGTCGATTCTGGCGAAAAAGTTTTTTATGATATTGCTTTTAAAAAGGAAGCACAAAGTAATATTCTTGGCTTCTTAGCAACTGGAGAAAGTGTTGAAGCATATTACAAATTGGAATCTGAAAAAGCAATAGTTCAATCAATTATAGCAGAACTAGACAAAATATATAATGGTAAAGCTTCTGAAAGTTATACTGGTGAATATATTTTAGAAAACTGGGGTCAACATCAATTTACGATGGGCACTTGGACACAAGCTTTTCAAGAAAAGAAATCCGAGCTTAAAATCCTAAATCAACCGCTTGATAAGAAGGTTTATTTTGCTGGAGAAATTAACGACACCTATCAACAAATGGGTGTACCTGGGGCAATATTGTCGGGCTATCATTCCATTGATAAATTATTAACTGGACAGGAGTAAGACAAAATTGCTTGATGGTTAGATTGCTTGATGGTTGCATATATGACGTTGACAGCAAACAACCATTGTTTGGGATATACCCTTTAATGCTGGACGTTTGGCGGACCACGCTATAAAAACACGTGGTTGGACAAACGTTTCTGCACAAAACCAACATTTGGATGTCTATGGCGTTTTGGAAACCCCAATGTTATACAAGCTCGGTCAATATACGCAAAACGAAGCAGTAAAAAGATTAGCCATCTGCATGTACCGTAGTTGTGGTCAAATGATTGACCCTTTTGGTTCACAAGGAGAACAATTACAACAGACCAACTTTGCCCAACATGGGGATATGTCTAATGTATATAAATTACGGGGAGGGTATTCCGAGCAATGGACTGTTTTTTGGATTACAGCTCATTTTTTGCATGCCGCTGCCCAGTTTACCGAAATGGGGATTGACCTAGATGATATTCAAACTAAAAAATAAAAATTGTTATATAACTAAATTCAATTTTTTGGATTAAAACAATCTAAAATATCTACAATAAATTCATCCACATCAAAAGCCTTTGTATTATAAGTTTGCCCCAAACGAACAATCACCAAATCCAATGATGGCACAATCACCACATATTGCCCATAATGCCCTTTGGCAGCAAACATATCAGCAGGTGCATTGGGAATCCATTGGTTTTTGGTTTCAGCATTTAACCAAAACTGTGCACCATAACCTCTACTTTTTAAAGAAGCGGCTGATGGAGTATTGGTATATTTCACCCAATCATCTGCCAATATTCTTTCGCTATTTTCGTTAAGCCCATCATTCAAATACAATAAACCAAAACGCATCCAATCTCTAGGCGAAGCATAGGCAAAGGCACCGCCTATAAAAGTTCCCGAAGCATCGGCTTGTAAAAAACTATGGTGCATCCCTACCCTATCAAAAAAGTCTTCATGTACCAATTTCATATACTCCTCAAAAGAACCTGCATGATTTCGCACAATTTTTGATAACAAAACAGAATGAACGGTTTGATAATCCCAAGTTTCCCCAGGGGTTGCCCGTAGCGGTACATCATCCGCAAAATCTGCCATATCGCCTTGGGTCATTAGCATGGTGTTTAGCAAATTCCTTGGGTCCGATTCATAAGCTTCGTTATAATCATAGCCTGCAGTCATCTTTAAAATCTGGTCAATGGTGATGTTTTTGCGCGCATCCTTGGCATTTTCATAAGCTGGTAAGCCAGTCGTTTGGTGAATATCTAATTTACTTTGATGTACTAATATTCCTGCTAATGCACTAATGATGCTTTTGGTCATGGACATGCCTCGAAGGGGTAAATCTCCATGAAAACCTTCTCCATATTTTTCGGCAATTAAGTTGCCTTTATAATGCACCAAAACGGCTCTTGTATTTTTTTTGTCATCAATATTCGTAGCGGTTTCTGCAAAAGCACCATTCACCACTTTATTTAATGCTGCATAATTTACTCCTGCAAGCGTATCATTTATCGCCTGCCATGCTTGTTGAGGATTGCCTGTAAGTTCTTTGTATTTTAAGTCGGACTGTTGTTTTATTGACTCAATGTAGAAATCACCAGTTACGCCACAACCACAACCTGGTCGATACACGGAAGTGCTTGAGTTTCCAAAAGGACCAAAACCGAAAGTAGCGGTAACGGTCTGTTCAGTTTTGTTAATGGTAGAAGTAGCAAATTTTCTTTGCAGTACATTTAAGTCTGTTGCTTCTACTGCTGCCTGACTTCGCCCAAGTATTAATACATTGGTACACAAGGTATGCGAGACCATTCCCGATGCAATGCGACCTATGTCCCATGAAAATTTTAGAATAAAAAGGAATACTGTTAAAAGGAGTATTCCAAAGATGCTAAATATGGTTTTTCTTGTTGGCATTATTTAATCCTTTTTAGAAACAATCAACACCGTTCTTTCCAGACCAGCATCTCGATGTCTTAATGCCTTATCGTAGCCAGGCATATATTTCAAAGTAAATAATTTAGCAGGATTTGGGTATTCCATAATTCCAATTCCTTCCCATACTCCTTTGGTCAATTTGGGTGCATTGATTTCGATAACTGGTTGCCCCATTCTTCCTGACAAGATTAAATTACCGCCTTGCATGAGGACACTTCTTAAAGCAACCAAGCCATATTTTCTGTAATAAGCAGTAGCACCACTACTGGTCATTCCATTGGCATATTGTGCTTTTTCATAAGTGTGTAAAAGGTTAATCATATAGGCTTTGGAAGTTCTGGTGTTTTGAAGATGGCGTTCGATTTGATGTATTTTAGGTGCTATTTCTTCTTCCTCGACGGACTCCAATATTTCACTAGCGGTTCTTTTTTTAGCATTTCGACTTAACAGACGACCTAAAGGAAGCAATGATTTGAATAAGTATAGTATAAAATTGGGAGGATTATTAGGTCTTACTGCAAATCCTTGTACAGCTTCTACATTATCACTACTAATGCCATGATGAATAGCTTGCTTTACCGCCGCAAAATTTGGGAATTTAAAAATAGCAGCATGAGTCCAAAAATCGTCTCCTTCTCCAATAATGGCATATTCACAATGCAACCAATGCAAACAGGTTGCTTGCTGTTTGGCAAATTGCTGTCGAATAGCTGCACCATCTTCATCCGCTTTTTTTAATTTTAAAAAATAGAAAAAGAGCGTTTTATTTTCAATAGTCGAAATGACCTCCTGATTAGGTAAGAGTTGTTGCATGATTAAATTTTATTTTTCCTTTATCGACAAAAAAAACATCCCCAAACAAACAAATGGCAAAACCATATTGCCAATGCCACCAGGTGCTTGTCCTACGGTTACGATTGGTTTATACATGGACAGTAAAAACCGTGATGCCCATTCCAAAAACAACATCAAATACATCAAAGGAATTAAGGATTTATACCTAAAAGCAACAATCAATTGAATAATACCAAACATCAATTGGGATAAGCCCCAATAAGCAAAAATTAGGATGATTACAGCAACACCTGGTTCCGTAAAAGTATCTAATGGGATGGTGCCAATACTTTGTGCCCCACCATCATGCTTAAACATGTGAATTAGACTCCTTACGACGGTCACCGCAGTAATCAAATAGAAAAACCACAGGGCTATTTTGTTGCCTTTGTAGTTGTTGTCAATCGTAGTTGGTAAGATTTTTTGTAGCATTTTTTAAAGTTTAAGTTGATTGTTAAGATGGCAAAATTGTTTGATTGTTGCATTACGCTAACCATCAAACAGTCAAAGTTAATCCCGAATAATTTCAGGGCAATCATACTGCATTTTTCTGAATAAACTGATGTGTTCTATCCGCCATAATCTCCCCAATATCTTCTTGGATAAAGTGGTTGGCATTTTCAAACTGTTCATGATTTTGACCTTTTGCACCAGGAATATTTTCAATGAATTTGTTTTGGATAGAAGGTTTACCCAATAAATGGTCTTTTAAGCCAATCATCGTTAAATATGGTTTTTCAAATTTTTTCAAACCTTCCCATGCGGCTAACTGCTGTCCTCTTATAGCTGCATTCATAGAGGGTAAAGTGCGAGGACCAGCCATATAAATAAAAGATGGAAAAGGAGCTTTATAAGCATCAACTTCTGCATCACTCAGTTCATTTACGGTTGCCCGTTGCATCACATCTCCTACAAAATTTTTGGTATGTTGTAAAGAATATAAGACCCATGCTTGAAAAGAATAAGGAATGCCCTTTAGCCAATATTTAGCAATATCTTTAAAACTGTTGAGTTTAGGATTGACGACCAATGGATTGGGAATATAAATCGGATTAGTTTCATTAGTCGATAATGGTAATTCACCATTTGCTAAAACTACCCGTGAAAATAAATCTGGATTTTCACCAATCACACGATTACCAATCGCACTCCCCCAATCTTGAATAAATGCGGTGATATTGGTTAAACCCAAGGCTTTGATAAAAGCCAAAGTATTGTCACAATGGCGGTCATACGTATGATATTGTTCCTTAATCGGCTTATCTGATTTACCCATTCCTATCAGGTCAGGTGCGATACAGCGATAACCTTTAGTCACTAATTCTTTTATCATTTTCCGATATAAATACGACCAAGCAGGCTGACCGTGAAGCATCAAAATGATTGCCCCATCTTTCGGCCCTTCATCTAAATAGTGCATCCTCAATCCATCTATTTCTATATAGTTCGGGGCAAAAGGATAGTCTGGTAAATTTTCAAAACGCGCTTCTGGTGTGCGGACGTATTCCCAACCGCTACTTGCTTTTTGAATGGGTACATTTGCATCTACTAATCCGTCTGGATATGGTGCGACTTCTTGAATAGTATGATTACCAGCATTTTTTTCAAAATCTATTACTATGGGAGAAGGAATCATTTTAGAAGCGAGTTTTTTTAATTTTTTCATAATTTTATTTCAATTTTGTAAAAATAGGTTTTAGAGTTAAAATAAATTCTCAATCCTTTTTTGCTGAATCGCCTGCCAAGCCACCTCAATAAATAAACGAGCAGCCTGATTAAGATTTGCAAATTTTTCATTAGTCGTCAACCCTTTGTGATATCGATAATAAATCTGCTGTACAATCACCGCATTTTTAAACAAACCAAAAGCATAATAAAATACTAAATTTGGTATAGAACGACCACTTTTTTGTGCATAGCGTTCCACTATTTCTAAGCGACTCGGATTGCCCTCCATCGCAGTTGGATAGGGGAATATTTTCAAGATGATTGGATGGTCTGTTGCCATTGTCCAATATGCAATGGCAGCCCCCAAATCCATTAATGGGTCGCCAAGCGTGCACATTTCCCAATCTAAAACGGCAGAGATTTTTTTCCAAGAATCGTCTTCAAAAACTACATTATCGTATTTGTAATCATTATGAATCAGGCTATGGTCATATTGTGTAGGTTGATGTTCGTGTAGCCATTCCATAACTTTTTGAGCTTCGGGAATGGCTTCTGTTGCTGCTTTTAGGTATTGTTTGCTCCAATTTCGGACTTGCCGTTCTACATAGCCATTGGGTCTGCCTAAATCTCCTAAGCCTATTGCCTCGTAATCCAAGCCATGCAACTCTACTAAAGTATCCAACCAACTATTAGCAATGATAGGAAATTCAGTTTTAGAAATCTTTCTCTTTTTAGCTTCCGCTAAATCAATAATAATTCCTTCCACTTTTTCCATTACATAAAAGGGAACACCCAAGATGTCTTTATCTTCCGTATAAGCATACGCTTTGGGCGCTTTTTCAAATCCTCGATTCAAGCCCGTTAGCACTTTAAATTCTCGTCCCATATCGTGCCCTCGTTTGATAGCTCCTTTGGGTGGACGGCGTAGCACCAATTCCTTATGCTCTATTTTTATTAAATAGGTTAGATTAGAAAAACCTGTGGAAAATTGGGAGACTTCCCAGTCGCTTTTTGTATCTGAAATTAATTGATGGTCTTGTAAAAAGGCTTTTAATGATTGTTCATTGAGTTCTTCGCCTTTTCTTACTTGTTGTGGCATGGTTGTATTATTGTAGTCGCCCAATTTATTGAGCTGACTGATAGTAATTTATGTGAGTCAGCCGTAAGCTATCAATGAGTAAATAGAATGCACTTCCCTCGTAAAACGACTCCTTTTTCAACGACGCAAACCTACAGCTATTCATTTTTTCCTTTATTCATTTACCCATTGAGTAGTTACAGTCAGCCGAATAAATTCGGCGACTACTAGAACCCCAAACTCCGCCCAATAATCTCCTTCATAATTTCATTCGTTCCGCCGTAAATCCGTCCGACTCTGGCATCTCGCCAAGCCTGTGCAATCTTATATTCATTGATATAACCATAGCCACCATGCAACTGTAAGCATTCGTCCAATATCCTAAATTGCATCTCTGATACCCAATATTTAGCCATTGCCGCTTTTTCAGCAGTTAGTTTTTTATTGACTAATTCCCTAATACAAGTATCCACAAAATTTCGAGCAATGGTGCATTCTGTTTTCATCTCCGCTATTTTAAAACGAGAATTTTGGAAAGACCCAATTTGTTTGCCAAATGCTTTACGGTCTTTGCAATACTGCATGGTCTCTTCTAAAAGGGCTTCCGCATTAGCAATACCACCAATGGCAATGCCCAGTCGTTCTTGTGGCAAGTTGTGCATTAGGTAATAAAAACCTCGGTTAGGTTCGCCCAATACATTCTCAAAAGGTACTTTGACATTATCAAAAAACAACTCTGCCGTATCTTGTGCTTTAAAACCAATTTTATCCAAGTTTTTTCCTCTCGTAAATCCTTCCATCCCTCTTTCTATTAAAAACAGGGAATAACTTTTACTACCTGGTTCTCTACTAGTTTTAACAAAAGTGACAATGACATCCGCAAAAATGCCATTGCTAATAAAGGTCTTAGCACCATTTAATAAATAGTATCCATCTTTCTTTTCTGCAAAGGTTTGGATGTTTTTTAAATCACTACCCGCCGCAGGGTCGGTCATACCCAATGCACCAATCCATTCTCCCGTTGCCATTTTGGGTAGAAATTTTGCTTTTTGTTCGGGCGTACAATAGGTATTTAAATAAGGAATCACAATATCGCTTTGTGTTGAAAATCCGATGCCAGGCATACTTAATTTCGATATTTCCTCGCATATAATCGCATTATAACGGAAATCATGTAAGCCTAAACCGCCATATTCTTCTGCTATATCTACGCCTAGCACGCCTAGGTCCGCCGCTTTTTTCCAAAGGCTTCTATCTATGATTCCATCTTTTTCCCATTGAGGGTAATGCGGAAGGGCTTCTTGTTTTAGGAAAGTGCTAAAGGACTCTCTAAATAGGTTGTGTTCTTCTGTGTATAATTCTTGCACAAATTAAATTTTAATATGATTGAAAAGTTACTAACCCCAAAGGGGTGAAATATCATAACATAGGGTGTAAACCCTATGAAAAAGAAGTAAAATGGTGCTAAAAGCCCTGAAGGGGCGATATAAAATATCCGTTTATATTATGTCGCCCCTTCAGGGCTTTAGCTTAGGAACTTAGTTATTATCTACCCATAGGACTTACGTCCTATGTTATGATATTTCGTCCTTTCAGGACTTGTCAAAAGCAATGGATAATCTAAGATTCCATTTTATTGGGTGACAATATTACGCCGTCAACCCGCCATCTACAGGCAGCGCATGCCCCGTTACAAAACTCGCCCCATCCGAACAAAGCCACATCATAGCCGCAACCTGTTCTTCCACTCTAGCAAAGCGTTTCATCGGGACATTGGCTTTTAGTTTATCTGGAATGCCTTTTTTTGCTTTCTCCATAGCCTCAGGGTCAAACATCGGCGAAATTGTAAAAACAGGACAAATTGCATTGATGCGAATATTATGACGAGCATATTCCATAGCGGCAGTTTTGGTCATGCCGACTACGGCATGTTTGCTGGCAACATACGGCAAACTATTAGGCAAGCCTTTTAGTCCTGCAATGGAAGCCGTATTGACTATCGCTCCACCACCTTGTTGCAACATAATTGGAATTTGCGTTTTCATACAATAAAAAACACCTGAGGCATTGACTGCCATTACTTTCTCCCATGAATCTAAAGGCGTATCTATCGTTCTGGCATTCGCACCAATAATTCCAGCATTATTAATAGCAATATCCAAGCGTCCAAATTGGTCCACGATTCGCTGCATCAATTTTTCTACGGAGGTAAAATCCGCTACATTTGTTTTTATAAAAATGGCTTTTCTACCAGTTGCTTTGATTTTAGCTACGGTGTCTATTCCTCCTTTTTCATAAATATCGGAAACGACAATGATACCGCCTTCTTTGGCGAACGCTAAAGCAGCCGCTCTGCCAATGCCTGATGCTGCGCCTGTGATGAGAATGATTTTATCTTTGAAGTTCATGTTTCTTGAGAAGTCAGAAGTCAGACCACTTCGTTGTCAGAAGTGAGACCGTCCATTTCATGGACTGTCAGAGGTCAGACTGGTTTTAGAAAATAGAACTGAACCCCAATATTAAATCGGGATTCAGGTTCAAAACTCACGCAAAATCTTTTAAAGTAGTCGCCCAATTTATTGGGCTGACTGGCAGTAATTTATTTGAGTCAGCCGAATAAATTCGGCGACTACATCATTTTTTCCTTCACCAAATTCCTTCCCAACTGATACATGTGTACCTCATCAGGTCCATCTGCAATCCGCACAATCCGTCCATACGTCCAGAAACTTGCCAATGGCGTATCTTGACAAACGCCCATACCACCATGCGCCTGAATCGCTCTATCCACCACATCACAAGTCATTTGAGGTACCGCAATTTTTATCATGGCAATTAATTTCTTCGCTCCTTTAGCACCGAATTTGTCAATTTTATCTGCACAAGCTAAAGTCAATAAACGAGCTTGTTCTATTTCGCAAGCCGATTTAGCAATGTCTTGGCGAATGCTACTAAAGTCTTTTATTTTTCTACCAAAAGCTTCTCGTTGTGCCACTCTTGTACACATCAAATCTAAGGAAGCTTGTGCCGCACCAATCAAGCGCATACAATGATGTACCCGTCCTGGACCTAAACGACCTTGGGCAATTTCAAAGCCTCTCCCCTCTCCTAATAACAGATTAGCTACAGGCACTCGAACATTCGTTAATTTAATCTCTGCATGACCTTCTGGAGAATCCCATGCGCCAAAGACAGATAGCGGACGAACGATTTCAACGCCTTGTGTATCTCTTGGCACAATAATCATACTTTGTTGGGCATGTCGATGGGCAGTCGGGTCGGTTTTACCCATGACAATAAATACTTTGCAATTTGGGTTCATTGCACCTGAAGACCACCATTTTCGACCATTAATGACATATTCTTCGCCTTCTCTGACGATAGATGTTTCAATATTCGTCGCATCTGAGGAGGCTACATCTGGTTCGGTCATCAAAAAAGCAGAACGAATTTCGCCATTCATTAAGGGTTTTAACCATTGTTCTTGGTGGGCAGGTGTGCCGTATTTTGAAAACACTTCCATATTCCCTGTATCGGGTGCAGAGCAATTAAAAACTTCATCTGACCCTCTCGACCGCCCCATGATTTCTGCTAAAGGTGCATATTCCAAATTCGTCAGCCCTGGACTTAAATCTCCATAGCTTTTGGGTAAGAATAAATTCCATAATCCTGCTGCTTTGGCGGCAGCCTTCCATTCTTCTAGTTTTGGATAATTCTGCCACCAATTTTTAGGGTCTTGTGTGTATCGTTGACGGTCTTTGTCATTGGGGTAAATGTGTTGCTCCATGAAGGATTTTAGCTTTTCTTGGAGGTCAAGTGATTTTTTTGTGTATTCGAAATTCATATTATTAATTAAAATTATTAGGAGTGAGGTGTCAGGAGTCAGGTTGCCTAGTTCTACCACCTGAATGCTGCTCTGTGTCTCCCCTTAAAATGGATTTTTAACAATAAATTGGTGAACCCTATCTGCCATAATTTCGCCTATGTCTTCTTGGATAAAATGTCCTGCATTTTCAAATTGCTCGTGGTGCTGCCCTTTAGCACCAGGCACTTTATTTATCCACTTATTTTGTACAACAGGCAAGCCCAATAAATCATCTTTTAAGCCAATCAAGGATAAAAAAGGTTTTTCAAATTTTTTTAGATTTTCCCATGCCTTTCTAGTTTGTCCTCTGATACCCAAAAACATAGAAGGTAAGGTTCGCGGTCCAGTCATATAGTTAAAGGAAGGAAAAGGTGCTGCATAAGCGGCTACTTCTCCTGCTGTCAATTCAATCTCTGTAAAACTTTGCATAACGGGACCTACAAAAAGATTTGGATTGGTCATACAATACAAAATCCAAACCTGAAACCATTCTGGCATTTTGACCATTGGATAGGCAGAAGTAGCTGTTTCAAAATCCTCAATATTCAAGTCTATTTCTACGGGGTTAGGTAAATAAAAAGGGTTAGTTTCATCGGTAAATAGCGGTAATTCTCCATTGGCTAAAATCATTCTAGCAAATAAATCGGAATTTTCACCAACCAAACGGCTACCTATTAAACTACCCCAATCTTGTCCAAACATAGTTAGGTCTTTCAAGCCTAATGCTTGAATTAAATACAAGGCATTGGAAGTATGCTTATAATAGGAATGGTAGGCTTCTTTGATAGGCTTATCCGATTTGCCCATGCCTATCATGTCAGGTGCAATACAACGATAACCATTTTCGGTAAGCCCTTTTATCATTTTTCGATACAAGTAGGACCAAGCAGGTTGCCCGTGTAATAATAACACCACTTGTCCATCCTTTGGTCCTTCGTCCAAATAATGCATCCTCAAACCGTCTATCTCTAAATAATTTGGAGCAAAAGGATAATCTGGCAAGTTTTCAAAACATTCGTCGGGTGTTCGCACATACGCCACACCTGCTGCTGTCTTGTAAACTGGCACGCTGTTATCCCAATTCACTTCCTTGGGATAAGGAGCGATTGTTGGTAAGGATTTACGCCCTCCTTTTTTAAAATCTACCGTTATTTTATAGGACATATTTTCCTATTTTGATTTACTGATGGTTATATTGTTGGCATCAAAAACTAATTTCGATGTAAATTTAGGTTTTAAAACCTAATTAATGAAATTATTTGTCCTATTATTTCATCCTTCCCAAATCTTCTTCATAACTCCCCGCTGCCTTCCAATAAAACCAAATGGCTAAAAACAAGGATAATAAATTAAGACTAATCGCATAGCGCAAGCTCAAATTTCCATAAGTAGGCGCTAAATAATCACTAACCATACCCGCAACTACAGGACCGAAAGCCAAGCCGATGCCATTTAAAAACAACAATAAAATGGCAGATGCAAAGGCACGCATCTTAGCATTTGCTAGGCTTTGGGCAACGGCATAGATAGGTCCATTAAACATAGAACTTAAGAAAGCATAGGGAAGAACCATCGCTAAAGCAAGTTTTGGAATGGGGGTATAAAAAAGGATTAAGGCTGGAATTAAGCACGATAAACAAGCTATAATAGGTACGTAGAGGTACCACTTTTTATTGGTAGCTCCTCTACCGTCTGCTATTCGTCCACCTAATAAGGCACCGCTGATGCCGCCAATTGCGGTGGATAAACCTAAAACGATGCTGACCGTTACCAAATCAATTTCATGCACTCTTTGCAAATAGGAGGGTAAAAAATTATTAACGCTATAGAAGGTAAAAGTGGTAAAACCAGCACCTAGACACATATTCAAAAAAGATTTCTTGGCAAATAGAGTCTGAATAACTTCAGAAAAAGTTGGGTCTTTTATCGTTTTATAATTGGCATCCATCCGCCCTCTGATAGGTTCTTTTATTACAAAATACACAAAAAGAGCAAAGATGATTCCTGGAAAACCTAGGACATAAAATGCCGTTCGCCAACCATAATTTGATGCTATCATCCCTGCAACAATAAAACCTAATAGGACCCCCAAATAAACGCCCATCGTATAAATAGAAAAAGCAATCCCTCTTTCTTTTTCGGGGAAGTAATCAGAGATAATAGAATGAGAAGGGGGCATTCCTCCTGCTTCCCCTGCACTTACCCCTATCCGAGTGAGCATCATTTGGAAAAAGTTTTGAGCCGTACCCGATAGCACCGTCATGCCCGACCAAAAAGCTAGACTAAAAGAAAGAATGTTTTTACGATTTCGAGTATCCGCAAATTTCGCAATTGGAATGCCTAAGGTGGTGTACAATATCGCAAATGCCAATCCTGTTAATAATCCCAACTGGGTATCGCTTAATAATAAATCTTTTTTAATCTCTTCTTGTAGAATAATCATTACCTGACGGTCCACAAAATTGAACATATAAACAGCGGTTAGCACATAAAGGACAAACCATTTGTATTTAGGGTTTTCGCTTTTCATATTTTGAAGATTGTTTGATTGTTAGCTTGTTTGATGGTCTGATTGTTGGCGAGACGTTGACCATCAAGCAATCAAACCATCACATTATTCCATCATCTCCGTAGCAATCAATCCTCCATACTCCAAAGACAAATGCCGATGGTGTCCAATAGCTGCATATTCTTCGGATATGGACATTTCAATAAACGCCTCTTTGGAGGGATAATAGACGACTAAAATTCGGTCTGGTTGGGTGGTGTAATCACCGATAACCGTTTTCATTACCTTACCTGACCAAATCGTTTTACCGCCGACTTTTGCTAAAAGTGGGTTCACATGTTTAATATAAGTATTATAACCTTCTTCACCCGTTCTGCCATCCTCCATTTGGTCTTTGAATTTTAATAAATTTACCATCCATAAAGGCGTTTGCGATGGATAATTTTTAATAAAATCGACGAAGTTTTCTTTGGGAGCTAAAATTTGATTGGTTAAATGCATAGTTTTTTTAGGTGTCAGGAGCGAGGTGTCAGGTGTCAGATGGAACCTGTCCCCTGACTCCTGACACCTGACTCCTTGTTATTGAAAAATAATACTTTCGGTATCTTCATGCCAAGCCACTAATAAATCTTGATAGCGTTGCCCTAACACATTGCGTTTAGCTTTTAAAGTGGGGGTCAAAGAACCGTCTTCGATGCTCCAAACATCTTTGACGATTATTAAGGTTGATACTTTTTCGTAACTAGGTAATTGATCGTTGGTATGCGTTAAAGTTCCGTCCAAACTTGCTTTTACTTCGGCATTGGATTTTGCTAAACCTATTTCGGAAAGCACTACTAAGGCAACAGGTTGTGGACATCCCATTCCCATGATGCAAATTTGGTCAATGTCCGAGTTTTGGGCAAAATGCCATTCTATTGGTGCAGGCGCAATAAATTTACCTTTGGTTGTTTTAAAATTGTCTTTTACTCGACCTGTGATATACAGATAGCCTTCCTCGTCTATCCGTCCCTGGTCGCCTGTATGTAGCCAGCCATCTTTTAATGCTTCCGCCGTTTTTTCTGGATTTTTATAATATTCCCGCATGACAAAAGGAGCTTTCATTAAAATTTCTTGGGTATCGGGGTTTATTTTAATTTCGCAGGTTGCCCAAGGTTTTCCTACAGAAAAAGGCTTTATATCATCCGCTGCTAAAATGGTCGTTGAGCCACAATTTTCGGTCATCCCATAGCCTTCCAAAATAGGGACGTCCAATTGTCTATACCAATCTTTGGTAGATTCTGGAATGGAGGAGGCACCCGTAATACAAGCTCGCACATTTAATAAGCCTAGCCCTTGACGAATTTGCTTTTTAACCATTTCGCCTTGTGGGTTCGCTAAAGCCGCAGTCAATTGTGCTTGTGGCATCTTTGACAAAACGCCTAACTGGAATTTTGTCCATATTCTAGGTACTGCAAAAAATAAGGTTGGTTGAGTATCTTGTAAATTTTTAGCGAAGGTTGCTAAGGATTCAGAAAAGGAAATTTGCCCACCAAAATTCAGACAATTTGATTCGACGACGACTCTTTCTGCAATGTGATTTAAAGGCAAAAAAGAAAAGAATTGATTATCTCCTTCTGTTGAAATTTTTAGTGGATTAGCATAGGTAAATACCTCTTTCATACTGTTCCAATTGCCGTAAGTCAAAACTACGCCCTTAGGAATACCTGTTGTGCCAGAAGTAAATACAATCGTCCAAATATCGTCCATATCTGGCGTGGTTTCTCCTTCTATAGGGTCAAATTTGTTGATAAATTCATACCAATCAACCCCTTCTTTTATTTCCGAACTATCCTTATAATGAGGAAAACGAATGATGGGCATATCACTTGGTATTCCATCTTTCATGCCTTCCCAATCTTCTATTTTTCCAGCAAATAAAGCTTTGACATCTCCTAGTTCAATAATTTGTTTTACTCCATCGGCTTTTAGCGTTGGATAAAACGGAACGGAGACATACCCTGCCATAAGAATCGCTATATCTGCAATTATCCATTCTCGACAATTTTTGGATACTAATCCAATATGACTTTTTGGCGGCAAGCCTAAAGATTGTAAACCCGTAGCTATTCTACGAGCCATTTGTCCTGCCTCTGCCCAAGTGTAGGTTTCCCACTTCTCGCCGAAAGGTTGGCGGAGGAAAGGCGCATTGGGAGTTGTTTTTTCCCAATGGTAAAAGTTGAAATTGTATTTTTCCATTTTTTTAGGTGTGAGATTTTAGGAGTCAGGAGTCAGGTGTCAGAGAGTGCAACCAGACTCCTCGCTCCTGACTCCTAAATTAATTCTGCCAATAAGCAAATTCATCGTCTTTCGTTTTCGACTCATTCAAATGCTTATCTATATGGACGGGCATGTGTGAGCTACCATCCCATAAGGGCGTAACTTGTTCTGCTAAAAAGGCAGTTAATAAAGTTTTTAATTCTTTGGTTTTTTGGGGTATTTCATCAATTAAATTATTTTGCTCTGTCGGGTCATTTTTTAAGTCAAAGAGCCACTTTTTTTGTTGCTGTTGGTCCCAAAGTAATTTCCAATTATCTTTTATCACTTGGGAGAATGTCCCATTTTTAGTGAATAGCGGACGGCTGGGTGCGCCTGCTTTTGCCCCTGTTAAAAAAGGTAAAATATTAGTTCCGTCCATTTTTTTATTTGTAGGAATGGTAGCTCCTGCCAAAGTGCCAACCGTTTCAAAAATATCAATATTAGATACTCGTCCGTCATAGACTTGTCCAGCAGGGATACTATCGGGATAATTGACAATAAAGGGGACATGAATACCGCCTTCAAATAAGGTTATTTTCCAGCCCCGATAAGGCTTGTTAACATCCCGTAAACCGACATAATGAGGCGCGCCATTATCACAGGTAAAAATGATAATCGTATTCTCATCAATACCATTCTCTTTTAATGCTTGTCGGATTTTGCCAACGCCTCTATCCACCGTCTTGACCATAGCAGCTTGAACTCTTTCTGTGTGGTCTTTGATATAAGACAATTCGTCATAGTCCGATTTCAATGCTTGCAAGGGGGTATGAACTGCCCAATAAGCCATATAAAGAAAAAAGGGTCGGTTTTTATTTTTTTCAATTACCTTAACTGCCTCATTCGTTAAATAATCCGTCAAATGTCCATCTGGTTGAAAACGTCCACTATCATTAAAGCGAACCGCATAAGGCAAATTTGCCCATAAAAACTTATCAATGGGGTCAAAATCTAATTTTGCATTGACCACATTGGGGTCATCTTCTGGTAAGAATAAACCACCCGATTCCATCCATAAAGCCTCCTCAAAACCCTGACGATTCGGTCTAAATTTTTCGGTTGACCCTAAATGCCATTTGCCAATATGGACAGAATGGTAGCCTTCTGGTTTCAATAATTCTGGTAATAATAATTCAGCGGGCGGCAAGCCCATTTCATCTCGGTGAGGCAATCGTTCATCCACCGATGCATTATAAAGGTAAGGCTGGACCGCGGCTTTATTTTGGTCAGCTACAAATTTTCCCATACCCTTTGAGGTGGGGGTATATTCAAAACCAAAACGAGTAGAATACCTACCCGTCAGCAAAGAGGCTCTAGAGGCTGCACAAACTGCCGTCGTCGCATACCCATTTCTACATAAAACTCCATCGGCTGCCAACTGGTCAATATTGGGTGTTTTGAATTGCCCGTTGCCCATCCCCCCGCCATAGCTACTGACTTCATTAAAACCCATATCATCCACCAAAATGACAATTACATTTGGTTTATCCGATGTCCTAGTCCTTGGTCCTTCTTGCCAATCTACGGCTTGATTGGGTCCAGTAGGGTTTTTAAAACTGCTAATAATGCCAGGCATTCGATGCCAATTATAGTGAAACCAAATTCTGCCAGCGACTGCGATTAAGACTAGAATGCCTATGGTGATGAGTATCTTTTTTTTCATGTTAATGATTTGATTAGATTGTTTGATGGTTAGATTGTTTGATTGTTTTTGTGACGTTGACAATCTAACCATCAAACAATTTTAACCATCAATTTTTCCTATAAATAGATAATAGCAATAAGCCCAAACACAAAGGCACATAAATATAATTGCCAATTCTTCCAGGAGGTGTGCCAATCGTCTCTGCCGTTTTTATAAAAGAGATAGCAAAACGTCCTGCATATTCCAAAATGAGAAATACATACATTAAAGGAATCAGGCTTTTATATCTCAGCGCTACAATCACGTATAGGAAACTCATTAATAATTGGGACAAGCCCCATTGGGCGAAAATTAAAATCACTACTGCCGCCCCATTCTCTGTAAAGGTATCCAAGGGATAGGTGGCAATACTTTGCGCTCCACCATCATATTTAAAAATATGAATACAACTTCTGACCACCGTCATTACCGTAAACAAGTAGAAAAAGTAGAGGGCTATTTTGTTGCCCCTAAAATTATTGTCTATTGTTGGAGGCAGTATTTTTTGGAACATATTTGATTGTTAAAATGCAAAAGGTAGCTTAGACCTCTGGTCTGAGTAGCATCGAAATAGACAACTGCTCAGACCAGAGGTCTAAGCTACTTCAATCTTAAAAATCATACCTTAAAGTAGCCAAAGTTCTTCTGCCAATTTTTGGGAAACCTGGATACTGTCGGTATTCATTATTGAATAGATTTTGGGCAGATACATCAATTGATAAACCCGTATTGAATTTATAGCCTACTCCTAAATCTACCACATTTCTAGCGGGAACCGTACCACCAAATATGCCTAAAGAGGCTTCGTATTCATTATCGTATTGATAAGCTAAATTGGCTCTCCAACCTTTTGCAGGTGTGAAATTTCCACCTAAACGGAATTTGAAATCCGATTGCGGTAAATTAAAAAACCCCATAGCTCCGTCCGCTCCAACTATTTCTAAATCGAATTCTCTTTCTGAAATCCAAGAAAGATTTCCAAAAAGGGAGAAATTTTGATTCAAATAATATTCTAAACCAATATCTGAGCCCCAATAATTATAGGCTTCAAAAGTTCTCATACCAAAAGCCAAATGCGTAATACCATCTTGAGGGACATTTTCGGTAGGGGTTACGGCAAGAATACCACCATTATTTGCTCCAGCAATATTATTCCCAAAGGCATCACCAGCCATCGTGTAAGCACCACCAATTTGCTGGGTTAGTTGGGTAGCCGCTGGACCCGCTGTTGGGTTATTATCACCGCCCAATAAATTATAGATAAAATCCTCTAGTCCTTGAGTAGCAACTGCTGCTCCTAAATCTGCTCCAAAATTACCATTAGTCACTCTCCATGATGGGCTAATAGCTGTTGCAGCAATCTGCCCATCCACTCTTCGATTATAGATATCTATAGACACCGCTAGTTTATCGGCAACCAAGCCTTTATATCCTAATTCCCAAGTATCTTCCAATCTCAATTTTGCGACAGGCGCATTTGCAAGACCCATTGGTTGTCGAGTGGCGATGCTAAAACTTTCCCAATTACCTGTAAATCCTTGTGGTGCATTGGCGGGGTCATTCAAATACCCTTGAATCCCCATTGCAATTGCAGCAGCTTGTTCAGTTGGCAAACCTTGTTGTTCAAAACCTGCTTGTAAACCGGGAATCAATCCGCCCTGTACCGCTGCGTTAGTCGCTGCATAAGTAAAGGCATTAGGAAATCCAGGGGTACCAACTGGCAAATTTGGAAAAGGAAATAATTTATTGAAAACAATTTCTGGATTAGCTGCAAAAGTTTGTTCTTCCCGATTGCCCACTAACCATAAATCAAATCTACCCGGTACAGGTGCGGAAAGTGGAACATCTGCATTCACAATCAATTGAAAAGGAGCATCTATGGCTCGATTGTATCCAAACCTAACAGTATGTTTTGGAGAGGCTTTATAAACGGCAACTGCTCTAGGGGCAATCCCTGTTTCATCAAAGAAATTGAATCGGTCAGCTCTACCTGCTAAAAATAAATCCAATTTTGGAGCTAAAGCAAATTTACCTTGCAAATAGGCTCCGTAAATAGCATAATCATCGTCGTCCTCATTTCTCCCATAAAAAAGGTTTTTTGTATCGGCGGTTGCCAAACGATAGTCAAACCCTGCTGTCCATTCTGCGTTTAAAAAATTAGGGGTTTCAAAGTTATATTGTGCTTGTACTTCAAATTGCCCTCTTGAACCAGTTGAAACCAAACCTGTTCGGTACAACCAAGTTGGGTCAGTCTCTGTTCCACCATCATTATATAAATAAAAAGCTTGGGCAAAGAATCCTCCTTTTTGTACCCTAGCTTGTCCCCAATATTCACTTCCATTATTTACGCCTTCTCCTTGGGTATTAAAATAAACCGAAGTCGCTGAATTCCATCCACCAGATAGGTTGACCGACAAATCATCTTGGGGGCGAAATTCAAGGGTAGTCGTCAATACTTTCTGATTCCAAAAGTCTTGCATCACGCTACCATCATCCCGAACCTCTAATTCCTTTACAACTGTACCCGGTTGCGTACCATCAACTACTCCATTAGTGATAGTGGGGCGAATTACTTGCGGTTTGAATGTCGCTAAAGAGGCGGCATCATCTGGGTCATTCGGGTCTAATAAAAATTCTCCGCCTCGTTTAAACACACCATTAATTTTAAAACCAAATTTATCCGATACTTTAGTCGCATGTCTAAACGAACCACCATAAGTGCTTAGTTCTCCTCCCACTAATTCAATAGAAGTACCCGGTTTATCAATAGGGGATTTAGTAATAAAATGCACCACTCCTGCCGTCACACCAGGACCATATAAAGCAGAACCTGGACCTCTAACAACCTCTATTCTGTCTAGGTCTAAATTGTTTAAAGGGGAGTTTAAGGCATCAAAAGTTCCTAAACCAGCAGACTTAAGCGCACGATAATCCATAATCGGAAAAGCAGAGGAAGCAAAAACCCCACCTGTTCCTCTCATCTGAATATTGATTTTTCCAGCAGATTGCTGTTGAATTTGTACACCTGGCGTATTGATTAAATTCCGAACGGGGTTATCATTAGGCGTAGCCATTAATTTTCTGGAATCTAAGACAGAAATAGAGGCAGGTGCTTCTTGTACTTTTTCCCGTCTTCTGGAAGCAGATACCACTATTTCTTGACCAATTACTACGCCAGCTTCAAGGTCAATGTTCAATCCTGATTGAGCAGTAGTAATAGAAATAGTTTGGTCAAGATATCCAGTATATGTTATATCTAAAGACCAAGGCAAGGGGCGGTCACTTGTTAAAGAAAATGCGCCCTCCACATCTGTATTCGTGCCAATACTAGTTCCTTGGATAATAATATTGGCACCAATCAATATTTCGCCTGATTCGGCATCAGCAATTGTTCCACTCACAGTAGTTTGTGCATGGACGGAAATAATAGCTAAAGCAAAAAAAGCTATTATCAAAGCGGTTAATCGTTTCATATTCTAATGAGTTTTATGGTGAATAATAACAGTAAAGTTGATTAATAAAAAACAACAAAACCTAAACACAAAACGAATTTAGTCTAAAAAGCCTATTTATTATAATAAATTTGGAATTAAATTTTATTTTTCTTCTTAAAGTCGGTTTTAAATATTAAAATAGCAGGATGAATTGGTTGATTGTTTGATTGCTAGATTGCTGAACACGTCACGGTAAGAATCAAATCATCTTTACTGAGTCAACGTCTTACAGGAACAATCAGGCAATCAAACAATCAAGCAATCATTTTAATTTTTATACTTTTGGAAAAAAATGAGCAGTAGATGAAAAAGACAAAAAAGAAGATACTTCAAAATGCGATTGAGTTATTTAATGAGAAAGGGACTAGCAATGTACGATTGGAAGATATAGCGGAACGGGCAGGTATGAGTAAAGGAAATTTGCATTATCATTATCCTACCAAGAAAGAAATATTGGA
The DNA here is from genome assembly GCA_017857395.1 of Bacteroidota bacterium. Lineage (GTDB taxonomy): Bacteria > Bacteroidota > Bacteroidia > Chitinophagales > Saprospiraceae > JAFMDF01. The sequence continues at coordinate 24,426 of JAFMDF010000060.1, forward strand.
GGCGGTCTTGGTCTATCTACCAGAAGAACGTGCTCAGGTAACCAATAATGCCGAGGCACTCTTAACAACTTTAGATGTAATAGCGGTTATCAAAAATTATTTGCACTTTCAATTTGCGCATCGATTTTTTTACAGAGATATTTTCGAAATTGCCAAAATAGTTCCCGAAGCCAAAATTATCTATGAAGACCAATTGGAACGCAGCGATAATTTCACCAAAACATTTATTTATTTATGTGTAGGTAGAGGATATATGGTCCCTGAATTACATGAAGGGCATTATGATTTTTTTGCCAAATTTGCTTCGGCTATTCTTCAATCTTGGTTGGAAAAAAGAGAATTATTAGGAGTTGAGAAATATCCCCTAGTTGATGTCGCCACCTCCATGCTGGAATTGAATTATCCTTATTTGACAGAAAAAGGAATGGTATGGTATGAACAGATGTTGGAGAGATTGCCTGAGTTGCAAGAAGAGGAGGTTTGATTAATTGAAAGAGGAGTGATTATTCCGTTTTCAATCAAAAAATAGTTGGTTTTAAATTGTTAATTAGTTGATTATGTTGAATAGTTGATTATTTTTTGACACAATCACCATTCAACATAATTAACCACAACATCACCCAAACAAAGGCGCATGCAACAACCCACCATCATTTACAATGGTAGAACCTGTCATATAAGAACTAGCATCCGACGCTAGAAAGACCGCCAATCCTGCCATTTCATCAGGCGTAGCAGGTCTGCCCAATGGCATGCTTGCTTTTAAACTGTTAAGCGCTGCCTCATTTTCCAATAAATCTTTACTTAGCTTAGTAATAACATAACCTGGGCAAATCGTATTCACTCGAATATTATACTTCCCCCACTCTATTGCTTGGTTTTTACCCAATGCAATCAAAGCATGTTTGCTAATATCATAAGCTGCCATCATTTTAGAGGCATGCAAGCCGCTAATCGAACTGACATGCATAATGCTACCACTACCCTGTTCCTTCATAATCGGATAAACCAAATTGCTCAATGCCATGGCGGAATTGATATTGACATCCATTGTTTTTAGGTATAAATTTTCGGGCATTTTATGGATTGGTCCAAAATAAGGGTTGGTTCCTGCATTGTTAATTAAGATGTCAATCCGCCCATATTTCGCCATCACTTTTTCGATTAAGTTTTCCCGATGTTCCGCATTGGCAACATGACATTCGATGCCTATGGCAGCTAATCCTTCGGATTGAAATTGTTCGGCTACCGCATCCACAGCAGCTTGTTTTCGGCTACTGATTACGACGGTTGCGCCAAACTCTGCCATGCCTCTTGCCATTGCTGCGCCGATGCCTTTTGATGCGCCTGTGATGATGGCGACTTTTCCAGTTAAGTTGAATTTTTCTTTTATCATTTTTTGCATTTAAGTAGCTTAGACCTCTGGTCTGAGCAGCACTAATTAAAACATTATATCTACTCAGACCAGAGGTCTAAGCTACCGACAAATTTTAATATCTTTTCATTCAACAACTCCGTCTGTTCACAAGAAATCCAATGACCACATTCGTCAATGAATTCAACGCCTCGTAAGTCTTCTACTACTTCCGGTAAACGTTTAATGGCTTTTCTGACCATGTGAGTAATAGGGTCTTGTTTGCCCGCAATAAAATAGGTTGGTTGGGTTATTTTTTTACCTACCAAATGTTCGGTTCGTTCCCAATAAATATCCAAACAGCGATACCAATTAACGATACCTCGAAAGCCTTCTTTTTCATATCGGCTGACATAATAAGCTAAGTCTGCTTCAATTAACCAATCGGGTAAAGATGCTGGTAAAATAGTGGTATCTAAATACTTCTCCGCAGTTGTCGGATTATCGCTGGCGACAAATTGAGTTGCCATTTTGCCCCCTGCCGCACTTAAAGAGAAGTAAATTCGCAATAAAGTCTCTCTAACATTGGCATCAAATTCCTCTTCCGCCACCCCAGGTTCTTGGAAATAGAGGATATAAAAGAATTTATCACCAAACACTTTTTTCATGTGCGGAATGGGTTTGGCTAATGCTCGCCCTCCATAAGGAATGGATAATGCAACGACTGCTTTTACTTTTTCTGGGTAGAGCAAACAAATTTGCCAAGTCAAAGATGCCCCTAAATCATGCCCTACAATAATGGCTTGTTCATGCCCTAAAGCAGTTATCAATCCAGCTATATCCTTTGCCATTTCGTCTTGACTGTAACGCTCTATTTCCATTGGGGCATCGGTTGCTCCACAGCCGAGCATATCGGGGGCAACTGCATAGTAGCCAGCCTCCGCCATTGCGGTCAATTGATGCCTCCAGGAATACCACGAATCTGGGAAACCGTGCAGAAATAGGATTAATGGTGCGGTTTTATTTCCTGCTGTTTTGAGGAAATAGCGGACACCGTTGGTTTGAATGAATTGTTGTTGGAGTTGTATTTTATTTTTCAATATTTTATTGTTGGTTTGAAGGTGATAATTGGTTATTGGACGATTACTTTTTAGTTAACCTATCCACAAAACCCTTCATTCGGGTACGCACTTCTGGTTTCCACCAAATTGCTAAATTTTCTTTAAGTTCTGCCTCCGCATTATTGCCCAATTGGCTCAACCAAGATTTACGAGCTTTGGATTTGATGCTCTGAAAAATTTGTGAGTCCGCTTGTAAATAGCGCTCCATCTGCTGCTCGGCTTTATCCAATACCTCGCCCATAGAACAGACTTCATCTACAAATCCAACTTCCTGTGCCTCCTTCGCATTCATCAATGTTCCTTTTAATAAATACTGAGTAGCCCTTCCTTTACCAAGCCAAAAGATATAGCCATTGATGATGTCTTCGGATAAACCAATATTGACCAAAATTTCATTCAATCCAATCGTGTATTTATCTCCATCTGTCATGACCCGATAATCGCACGTAATGGCAAAAACGGCACCGCCCGCTGGCGCATGACCTGTAATAGCCGCTATTAAAGGTTTAGGAAATTTGGCTAAAGATAGATACAGTTCGCCAAACGCCACCATAAATTTTTTGATGGTCGCTTTGTCATATCCATACAATTCTATCACGTCCAACCCTGCGGTAAAAAAATGAGGTTGTCCCGTTAGGATTACGCCTTTGACAGACTCGGCTTCTTTAAAAGATTGAAAAGTCTTGTTTAATTCTTGCACCATTTGGAAATTAATGGCATTGACCTTTCCCCGATTTAATTGGACAATTGCGTATCCTTCTTTTTTTATAATATTTAGTGAATCCATAATTGATTGTTTAATGACTTGATAATTTGATGATTTGATTTTTGAGCACATCCCGTTAACAATCAAGCCATCAAACCATCTAACAATTTCCTTTTCCTAATAAACTTCAAATAATCCAGCAGCACCCATTCCTCCACCTACACACATCGTACAAACCACATATTTTGCGCCTCGTCTTTTACCTTCTATCAAAGCATGACCTACCATTCTTGAACCAGTCATACCATAAGGATGACCAATTGAAATAGCACCACCATTTACGTTCATTAGTTCATTTGGAATACCTAATTTATCTTGACAATAAAGAACTTGTACCGCAAAAGCTTCATTCAATTCCCATAACCCAATGTCTTCCATTTTTAAGCCATGCGCTTTTAATAATTTTGGAATAGCGAAGACTGGACCGATGCCCATTTCATCAGGTTCACAGCCTGCAACAGCGATTCCTCGATAAGCTCCTAATGGGTCGATTCCTCTTTGCTCTGCTAATTTAGAATCCATCAACACACAAGCAGAGGCACCATCTGAGAGTTGACTGGCATTTCCTGCGGTAATGGTTCCACCTTCATTAACCAATCTTAAATTGGCTAATCCTTCTGAAGTCGTAGAAGGGCGATTGCCTTCGTCTTTAGATATAGTGACCTCTTCGAAAGTAACTGCTTTGGTCTCTTTGTTGAAGATTCCTTTTGTTACTGTTATTGGAATAATTTCATCATCAAACTTTCCAGCGGCTTGTCCAGCAGCTGTTCGCATTTGACTTTGATAACCATATTCATCTTGTCTTTCCCGACTGATGCCATACCGCTTGGCAACTATTTCTGCGGTTTGAAGCATGGGCATATAGCTCGCAGGATGTATAGCAACTAAGGCTTTATCAACCATTCGATGAGTATTCATGTGTTCATTTTGAACGATGCTAATAGAATCCAAACCGCCTCCAATAGTCACTTGCATTCCATCCGTAATGATTTGTTTTGCTGCGGTAGCAATTGCCATCATTCCAGAAGAACATTGACGGTCAATCGTCATTCCACTAACCGTCACAGGAAGTCCTCCTGCGAGGGCTGCCAATCGTCCAATATTTGGCGAAGAAGAACCTTGTGTTAAGGCACATCCCATAATTAAATCGTCCACTTCGGCAGGGTCGATTTTTGCACGTTTGACCGCTTCACTAACCGCAAAGCCAGCTAAGGTTGGTGAATTGGTATTGTTAAATGCACCTTTATAGGCTTTCCCTATTGGTGTTCGAGCGGTGGAAACTATTACTGCTTCTTTCATTTTTATAAGTGTGAGGAGTCAGGTGAGAGGGGGCAGAATTTACTGACCCTATTTATTCCTGATGCTGCTCCTAGTTTAAAAAATAATTTTATGGTATTTTGGGATAAGAAGAAACAAGTCAGTTTTGTCTTCCTGACACTTGGCTCCTCTCTCCTGACTCCTGATTTATCTATAATCCTCAAAATTGGCCCGTCTTTTTTGCATCGCTGCCATAACTGCTTCTATTTGGTTTTTAGTGCCTTTGATAGCCTCTTGTTCTATGGATTCTAATAATAAGCCTTCTTCTGCGCTCAAATAATTAGCTTCATTACACACCTTTTTTGCCTTGACGATAGCTGTTGGATTTTTGGCCGCTATTTCTTCCGCTAACTTCATAGCATCGTCATAAGGGGTTTGGGAAACATGTGTAGCAAAGCCATACCGAACGGCATCTTCCCCAGAAAAAATGCTATGGGTATAAGTTAATTCTCTAATAATATCATCCCTTACCGTATGTCGCCATAATTGGGACCCTGCCATGTCAGGAATCAATCCCCAGCGCAATTCCATTATCGACAACTTAGTGTCTGGCGTAACAAATTTTATATCCGCTCCTGACATAATATTTAATCCACCTCCAATAGCAAATCCATGAACTGCTGCGATAACAGGAACTGGTAATTCTCTCCAAATCCAAGCGACTTTTTGGAAAATATTAGCTATCCCATGTGTACGACTTGGAATTGGTTCATCGAAAATGCCCCCTTTGTTAGATGGACTAAAATTAGCCGTATCCATTCCTGCGCAAAAAGCTTTGCCTTCACCCGATAACACGACACATCGGACGCTTGGGTTTTTCCGAATCGATTCTCCTGCTTCTATGATGGCTAGAAACATCGCTTCATCCAAAGCATTCATTTTTTCAGGACGATTTAATCGTACATCGGCGATGTGATTGACGATGTTAATGGTTACTCTATTTTTCATAATTGTTTTTTAGGTGTCAGGAATCTAGTGTCAGAGGTCAGAAGTTAGGTGCTTTTGATTCCTGACTCCTGACTCCTCGCACCTGACTCCTATGCTAATAATCCAGCCAAACGTTCTTGAATAATCTCATTAGCTTCTTTCATAATACGGTCAATTAATCCTTTGCAAGTCGGAATATCATCAATCAAGCCTGCTACCATTCCACAAGACCAAGCCCCCGAATCCATGTCCCCATTTTGCATGACTTTTGGATAGACACCTGCCACTTCTTCAATAATGTCTTCAAATTTGATGTCTTTGCCTAAAGCTTTTTCTTTTGCCAATAGCCGTTCTACGGCAGGATTAGTCAATACTCGTTCTGTATTTCTCAAAGGACGCATAATCAAGCGAGTATCCAATTCCGTTGCATTTAAAATGGCTTGTTTTACATTATCGTGAATTGGTGCTTCTTTGGTTGCCATAAAACGGGTGCCCATATTCATTCCTTCTGCCCCCATAGCAATCGCAGCGACCAAAGAACGAGCATCTGCCATGCCACCTGAGGCTAAAAATGGAATCTCCAATTCATCTGCGGCACGAGGCAATAAAATCATATTTGGAATATCGTCCTCTCCAGGGTGTCCTCCACATTCAAAACCATCTACCGAGACAGCATCACATCCAATCGCTTGTGCTTTCAAAGCATGTCTAACCGACGTACATTTGTGAATCACTTTGATGCCTGCATCCTTTAAATAAGGTAAGACAGAGACTGGATTACGCCCAGCAGTTTCTACTACGGTTACCCCTCCTTCAATGATTGCTTTGACATAGCCTGGATAATCAGGTTGTTTAAGACTTGGTAAAAAAGTAAGATTGACCGCAAAGGGTTTATCGGTCATATCCTTACATCTAGCAATTTCGTTTGCCAAGTCCGCAGGCGTTCTTTGGGTCAAGCCTGTGATAGTACCTAGTCCGCCAGCGTTGGAAACAGCAGCAGCTAGTTCTGCTAAGCCTACATAATGCATCCCACCTTGCATGATAGGATGTTCGATATTAAAGAGTTTAGTGATTTTAGTTTGCATATTTTTTGTTTTTTTAGACCACTTCGTTGTCAGAAGTCAGACGGTCCAACCTCTGACAGTCCTGAAAGGACGGTCTGACAGCGCAGCGGTCTCACTTCTCACAGTCGAAGACGGTCTCATTTATAAAGATAAGATACTGGTCCATGGAATCCACTTCCAGTTTTAAAAAAACAAACCCTAGCTGGGTTCGGTATTTCTAGAATTAAATCTTTTGTTAAGATAATTATCCTAATAGACCAGCCTGCTGGTAAAATTCGTTCTTCAGGCGTTTTACCAAACATGGCTTTCATACCATACACATTAGGCACATAATCTTTACCATCTTCCATTGTTAAAACCTCTATCGTTCGACCTGCTTTAAACAGTACTTTATGGTATTTATAGACAGGTAAAACAAGGACATCCTTAAAACCAGCTTCTGGTTTGCCTGGCTTGGCTACTTTAGAAAAAGTATATTTCCCCACTTTCATAGTCTCCAAAGGACCATCCTCGGTAGCATCTGGTGAACGTGGAAAAAAAGCAGCGTCATGGGCAGCTTCCCCAATGCCTGTAATGGCAAATCCTTTTGGTAAGGGTATGGCTTGCCCTTGCTCATAGGAAATAGGTTCTTGGCATAACCAGACGGTTCTGTTGGCTAATTCCGTAATTTCCATATAGGGTCCTGGTCTGCCTATGGTCCAATTGGGTGTCCATTCGGGATTGCCTAGTTTAGTTAATGTTTGTGATTGAAGGTCTTTCATTATAAATTCTTGATTGAAAATGTATTTATCACAAAATTAGGTTTTAAAACCTATTTTCCAAATTTATTACAAAAAAAATACACAATAGGTTTGAAAATCTATTGTGTATTAATATTCTATTTAGCAACTTCTGACCATTATATAGGCAATAGAAGTCAAAGATGAACTGTCATCTGCAAGTATTTTACGCTTTCACCAAATACTTAGTCGCCCCCAATAAAGGATTAAAGAATTTCAATACTTCTACCCCACTATCATCTTGAATTAATTCCCTTGTTACATCGGGTAACATAATCTCTGCTTGAGGAGGAAACACACCTGTTAATACCAAGCTATTACCTTCAAACCTACCCGTAGCATGAACAGGTTGCCCCATCGAATTTACGTCATTTGCTCCATTAAACATGGTATTATCGGTCATAAAAAATTCATGTAATAAACCTGTACTTGCCACTAAAATCCGATTGCCACATTGTTCTATTCTTTCAGAATATTCCCCAGATGCTTGAAATTCCGTGCCGTCAATCGTTACGGTTTGTTCCTTCCATTCACCTTGCAAATCTGGAATACCTTCAGCAATTGGTGACGTGCAATCTGTATAAAAAGGGGCAGGATAACTATCCCCATAGCCAAAAGGTACAATTGGTGTATTCACTCTTGGAATTTCGGTTGCCGAACCCGCATATCTTTTAGAACTATCAAAATTCGCTTTTGAAATTAAATAATTGGTCGGTAAATTATTGTAGGCTGGATAATTAAAATAGGAATTATTTACCATAAAGGCATCATTCACTCTAATGACTGCTGTAGGGAAAATATCGCCAGTAGGATAAGTATCTCCAATGACCATTGCAGAAGACCAACTATCACTCGACTCAAATTTAGACACAAAAGGAATTCCTGCATTATTGACCACAATTAGTTCTGTGTCGTGTAAATAAATGCCATCACCTCCTCTAATAAATCCTTCTGGGATATTGACTTCAGTCATTGCCGTTGGATTAGCAATATCTAGTTTATAAATTTTATTAGTAGCATAATGACTAATAATTAAATAGCCATCTCTGTGGTATTCGATGCCATTAAATCCTGTTTCCATGCTTGGGTCAGCAGGTGCGAAACTAGCATCGTTAAAGAAAATAGAGGCATTTCCTTCCATATCCACTTTAAAAATAATGCCTTGGTCGGAATTAGACACATAGGCATTGCCTTCCAAATCAACTGCTACATCGTTTACAAAATTTAAGCCTGGACTAAGGGTAGATAAATCGACATTATGCAACATACTTCCATCTGTCAAATTGAAGATAAAAAGGTTAGCAATTGCTGGATTTTGCAAATTAGCCGATACAGCCAATAAACGGTCATTGATTCTATCCGTTTGTAAGCCAAATATGCCATTTCCAGCAAAAACAGTTGGTGCAACTAAATTGGAAAGCGAACCATCTAAAGCTACCAAATTTATCCCTGCTCCCGCAGCAGAGGAAATAATAAAGGATTCTTTAGCATAATCAAATTCAATACCTTCGGCTAAAATAGGGTTCATACCAGAATTGTAAGCTACAAAATTCGGGATAGATACTGTTGGTTCAGCAGGTTCCATTGGTGTGACGGGGACTTCTGGGTCAGGAGTTGGCGTGACATCCTCATCGTCTTTACAAGCTGTAATTAATACCAACAGACTAAAAATAAAAAGTAGGGAATACCAATTTGGTGATTTCATATTTCTTTGTTTTTAATAAAAAAAAACAAAAAAAGAGTACTTCCATTCGAAATAAGGAGGACGTAGCGTTGAAACGGACAAATTTAGAAATGGAACGGACAAAAAAGTGCAGAAAGGTTTAGATTTTCACCAGCCAATTCAAAAACAACGGCGTTTTTTCTTTACTGATAATAATTTGTTCTTCAAAAGGAATATTTAGATTCAAGACCAATTTTCGGTTAAAATATTTCTCTGCATTTTTAATCGCCTTTCTATTTACTAGACATTGCCGATTAGCTCGAAATAAATACGGTAGGTTCAATTTATCAAAATAGTCTAGAGATTCAATGGCGGTAAAATGTTGTTTGTTAAAAGTAATTAACTCCACTTTTCCAGCTCGGTGATTCAGTAATGCTATATCTTTTATAGGTAGGGGAATGATTTTTTCACCTTGATAGACCAAAATTGAGGTATTCGGTTTTGGTTGACTTGTTTGCTCCATTACTTGAAGGAGCTTTGATAATTTATTGCTTTTGAACTGGGTTAATTTTTCATATTTTTCAATAACCTTTTCAATAGTCTCCTCAGAAAATGGTTTCAATAAGTAAGCAATCCCATTCGCTTCAAAAGCATTTAAAGCGTATTCATCATAAGCTGTGCAAAAAATGACAGGAACATTCACCTCTACTGCTTTAAAAATTTCAAAACTTAATCCGTCGGTTAGTTGAATGTCAGAGAATATTAAGTCTATAGTAGGGTTTTTATTTAGAAAAGTAATAGCAGTATTAACGGAAGGGAGTTGTTTTACAATCGAAAAATTTGGTCGCACTTCTTTAATGCATGATGCTAAATCATCGGCAGTTATTTGCTCATCTTCAATAATTAATACTTTCATAGTTGGATTAACTTTAGTCCATCAATCAAATCAATTTAATTTTCACTTTAAAAAAATGCTCGTTCTGCTCAATATCAATGGGGCAATTGGCAACTAAAAGACTTCTCTGATTCAAATTATTTAAACCAGTTTTAGTAGAAATCACTCCTTTTTTAGCACGTATATTATTTTTTACTAGCAAATAATCCTCCTCTATCCACAGCGCAATTTTTAAGGGTGTTGCTTCATTAAAGGCATTATGTTTTATCGCATTTTCCACCAAGGTAACTAAGGCAAAAAAAGGTAAGCGTTTTTGACGATATTTATCGGCTATTTGTAAATCAATTTGAATGGTATTTTTAAATCTTACCTTTTGCAATTCCACAAATTGCAAACAATGGTCTAGTTCCTCTTGAAGGGTAATGGATTTATGTTCGTTCTTAAAAGTCTTTCTTAAAAATTCAGATAAGTGGAGAATATATTTTTCGGCATTCTTCGGTTGTGTTTTAATCAATGACTTGGAAATATTCAAAGCATTAAATAAAAAATGCGGATTGATTTGTTCCTTTAATAATTTATAAGCTGTTTCTAAATTTTGATACGTTAATGCTGCATTCTCTTTGACTAATTGAATGCCCTCTGCTCTCGTAAAAATCAAATCCAATAAGAGGTAAATGATAATATTTATCCCTGACACAATCGTAAATCGCAATAAAAAAGCAATAGCAACTGTATAACTATCCAAAGAAGTGGCTACTTTACCAGCCGAATCTTTTGTCAGAAAGACAAACACAAGAATGATAATCGTTAAAACAATACCATATTGCCAATTTGCCTTTTTTTTTCTTTTAAAATAGGAAAAAAGCAAGGTTTGAACGCCCCACCAAAAAAGCGTCCCAAGGGTGAGCATTATCCATAAAACCAAAAACATTCCAATAGCTAAGGAATAAACAATAGCAAAGGGTGTCAAAGATAAGGCGGCAATAATTGGCGAAACAATTATGGCTCTGATTAATATTTGTTGTAGAATGTTTTTGGTCATTCTTATATGAAATTCATTGTTAGATGGCTTGACGGTTAGATTGTTTACCAGACGTTGACAGAACAATCTAACCATCAGACAATCAAGCAATCTACCCACCACCCAACGTCTCCGTAGCAATCAATCCCCCATACTCCAAAGACAAATGCCGATGATGCCCAATAGCCGCATATTCTTCTGATGTAGACATTTCAATAAAGGCTTCTTTGGATGGATAATACACCACTAAAAATCGGTCAGGTTGATTGTCGTAATCTCCGATAACCGTTTTTTTTGTATTACCTGCCCAAATGGTTTTACCTCCTACTTTTTCTAAAAGTGGGGTAACGTGTTTGGAGTAAGTATTATAGGCTTCTTCGCCTGTTCTACCATCTTCTGTCTGGTCTTTAAATTTTAAAATATTCACCATCACTAATGGTGTTTGTGAAGGGTAGTTTTTGATGAAATCTACGAAGTTTTCTTTGGGGGCTAATACTTGATTTGTTAAATGCATAGAAATGATGGTTTGATTGTTTGATGGCTAGATGGTCAACGTCATGTATAACCATCAAACCATTTTTAAAATTTCAATTTATCATTAGAGTGAAGGTCTGATGGCTTGGTTGTCTGATGGTTTGCATCACGAACCTTAACCATCAAACCATCTCTCTTCAATTCTGCCAATAAGCAAACTCATCATCCTTCGTTTTCGACTCATTAATATGCTTATCAATGTGAACAGGAGAATTCACGGCCCCTTCCCAAAGTGGGTCGGCTTGTTCGGCTAAAAAGGCAGTTAGTAAATTCGATAATTCTTTGTTTTTAGTAGTGTTTTGGTCAATTAAATTATTTTGCTCTGTTGGGTCATTTTTTAAATCAAAAAGCCATTTCTTTTTTTGCTGTTGGTCCCAGAGTAATTTCCAATCGTCTTGAATAACTTGAGAAAAAGTACCATTCTTTGTAAACAAAGGACGTTCTGGGCTGCCTAGTTTTGCACCTGTTAAATAAGGTAACATGTTTGTTCCGTCCAATTTGCGGTCGGTAGGTAAAGTAGCTCCAGCTAAATTGGCGGCAGTTGAGAAAATATCCATATTTGAAACTCGTCCGTCATAAACTTGTCCAGCAGGAATACTATCTGGATAATTGACAATAAAAGGAACATGAATACCCCCTTCAAAAAGCGTTAATTTCCACCCTCGATAGGGCTTATTGCCATTGGGTAAGCCTACATAATTCGGTGCCCCATTATCACAAGTAAAAATAATAATGGTGTTGTCATCAATGCCATTATCTTTTAATGCTTGACGGATTTTACCGACCCCTCTATCCACCGATTTCACCATAGCCGCTTGTACTCTTTCTGTGTGGTCGTCGATATAAGAAAGCGCATCATAATCTGATTTCAAAGCTTGCAAAGGCGTATGAACTGCCCAATAAGCTAGGTATAAAAAGAAAGGTTGATTTTTATTTTTTTCAATAACTTTGACCGCTTCATTGGTAAAATAATCGGTCATGTGTCCATCAGGTTTAAAACGACCACTATCGTTATGCTGAACGGCATAAGACAAATTTCCCCACAAAAATTTATCTATGGGGTCAAAATCTAATTTGGCATTCACCACATTCGGGTCATCTTCTGGTAAAAACAAGCCACCTGTTTCCAACCATAGGCTTTCATCAAAACCTTGATTCTTCGGTTGAAATTTATCCGCCCCTCCCAAATGCCATTTGCCTATATGGACATTATGATAGCCTGCTGGTTTTAATATTTCTGGTAAAATGATTTCGGAAGGGGGCAAACCCATTTCGCTCATTTCTGGCAATGCCTCATCTAGTGCGGCATTGTATATATAAGCAGCTATTCTAGGTTTGGCAGAAAAAGGGCAAAATCGTAAATTAGCGGCATGAAAAACTTAGCGATAGATACCCTTTTTAAGTTCACAAAAGATAAATTTGAC
>JAFMDF010000344.1 GCA_017857395.1 Bacteroidota bacterium
TCTGGCATAAATTACTATTTATCAATCTTTTATAAAAAGTGTATAGGAGTGAAATGAGTGATGAGTGATAAGTGATGAATGATGAGTCGTGAGCAAAACACTCATCATTCATCACTTATCACTCATCACTCTATTAAAGGTATTTGTCCATTATCCCCCAAAATTGGTCGATTCGGGCAGTCCAAGTATTCGATTCTGCTAAAGCAATTCGGTCTTTGATGACTTGTTCGCTTTGCGGTGCTAATGCTTTATCAATTAGTTGGACAAACATTTCTTCAGTGTCTGCCAAATAAATTTGGTCTTTGAAACTTTGAATATCCTCCGAAAAATTAGTGGCAATAACTGGTTTTCCGCCAGATAAATATTCATTAATTTTTAAAGGATAAATACTTCTTGTCAAGGTATTACACAAAAATGGAATCAAACAACAATCCATGGCTTGTAGATACTGAGGCAATTCGTATAAATTCTTTCCACCTGCAAAAATGATGTTTGGAATGTCTGGTAATCCTAGGGTCAAATATTCGGTGTTATTTAGTGGTCCCACAAAAAGGAAAGTTTTATCTGGATGTGCTAAAGCCGCTTTTTTTATCAATGGATAATTGACTCTTAATTCATCTAAATTGCCAATAAAGCCCACTACTTTTCCTGTTCTTCCTGCTAATTCAGGTGGTTTAGGAAAAGTTTCTGTTAATGTTCTTTTGAAGACCGTATTGTCAACTGCATTATTTAAAATATGGGTATCTTTCGATATTTTTGATTTTAAATTCCACAGTTCTTTAGACGTTACCAAAGTCACATCTGCTTGCTTAATCGCCTCATTTTCAAGACTTAGTCCATGTTTTACCGTATAATCATTTTGACTAATATCGTCTATACTTTGGTAAACATTCAATGCAGCCCCATAAGATTTTGGCAATACCGCCGCCCCATAAGGATTGTAACAATTCAGGTAAATGTATTTTTTGATTTTATAATCTTTAATAAATTTCCGAACCGTTTTTAAGACCACACTTCTATTATAATTATGAAAATAATTATATGTTTTCCCAACAGGTAACCAGTTTATCGGTAAGGATAAAGGCGGTGTAGCTGCTACAAAATTTTGTGGAATCTTTTCTAAGGTTTCATATTGAATTTGATTCGTCAATAATTTTGGCGCTCTTTCTCGTACTTTTTTATTCTTCAAATTACCTACAAAATCCTTGACAGAATAAGGCTTATTGACATAAAAAACTCGATTGCTTTTGGCAAATTCCTTAGCCATCGACAGCGAGACCGACGAATAAATGTTATCCGTTGGAAATAAAGTATATAATATGATGTCGTACTCTCCCATTTTTCTTAATTATTAGGAATGCAGGTCAGGAGACCTGCGGATATCGGTTTCTAGTCTGGAGACTAGAAACATCGAGTGTTCCTTTTATTATTCCGATATTCCTAGTCTCCAGACTAGGAATCGATATCTAGTCGTCTCCTGACGACTGTCGCTTTGAAAATCATCAATGCTTCTATTTTTCAACCATTAAAAATTCCTTCGTAATCAAGAAATTCAATGGAAAAATTCTAAAAGGCGTATTTTCTAAAGCAGGCAATCTATTTAGAATGCAATGGCTTTTTCGATAGACTATTTTCAAACTAGTCTTGCTGATAATTTGGCTAATTTTCTCATGCGTCATATGGTTTAACCCATCGTAAGCTTCTCTTAAATCACTTTCCAATTCACCTACAATTGGGTGGTTATTTTTGGTAATTAATCCATCCAAAGTAGATTTTGGTAAAAATTGACACCAAGGAATTTTTATGACGTGGTTCAAGTGAGAAGCATACGGACTTTTCCAAGGCGGATAAGAGACAAAAATCCGACCTCCAGGCGCTAATACTTTTTCTAATTGTAGAAAAATATTTTGCAAAATATCCAATGGAATATGCTCCACTACATCATTTAAAAAGACATAATCAAATTTCCCATCTAGTGGGTCTTCAATTACATTCTGTTTGACAAAATGTACGTTCTGAACCTTATGCTTTTCCTTGATTTGATTAGCTACTTCAATATGGTGTCCATCAATATCTACCCCATATACTTCACAATCCCAATTGCTAGCATACCAAAGCGTCATGCCGCCCATACCACAACCAAAATCCATAATCCGTTTACCATCAAGGTCTAGCAACTTTCGGACTAGTCGCTTATCCACTTTTAAATGGTCCGCGTTTTCGTCTAAAAAGTTTTGTTCGGCATAATTTAAGCCTTCTAATAATAAGGAATTTGTCATATTTTTTGTACTTGTGATTCTATTTTTTAAGTGTGTTAAGATTCGCTTAGTTTAGGGGGGATAAACTTGGGCAAGAACAAATCATAAATCTTAAATCATAAATCTCTCAAGGTTTTAACTAAATGGATTTATGATGTATGATTTATGAACTGTGATTTATGATTTCATCCCCTATACGGAAGGAGTCGCCGAAGATTTCTGCGTAAATGCTACCATCTTTTCCTTCATCATGTCAAAACCTTTCTGATAGAATTCCCACATATACTTAAAGACATTTAACGTATTCACCTTCAATATTTTATACAAAATTATTTGAGTTACTACGAAGGTAACTATGTAAGTCGTGAGCGTACCATAAGCAGCTCCAGTTATACCTAACCAACTAATGAATAAGTAATTAAAGATGATGTTTAAGGTAAAACCAAGGAGGGTACAATAAAAATTAATATTTGGCTTTCCAATAGATTCTAGAACGGTGCCCATTTGACTACCAAAGGGAAGAAATAGACCAAATAAAATCGTTATTCTTAAAAGGGGAACAGCTGGTAAATATTGTTCCCCCGCTATGATTAAAATAATAAACTCAGGAAATATTTCTATAAATAAAATAATCGGTATTAATAAAGCTAAAATTCCGCCGACTGATTGCTCGTACATCTTTTTAACCCCCTCCTTTCCTTTAGTGGCCATTTCTCTGGCACTTTGTGGAAAAACAACTGACGCTGCCGAAAAAGTTGGAATTTCCATTAAATTGGTAATCCGAATGGCCAAATCATAAATCCCCGCTGATGCCGTTGAAATCATTCCGCCCAACATCATTTTATCCATATTCTTATACAAAATCACACTCAAATTAGTGGATACTGCATATTTCCCAAAATCAATTAGTTTTTTAATCCAGCCCCAATCAATCTTTTTGGAGAAATTAAAAAATGGCCAAGCGTGATAAACGGCAATCCCACTTCCTAAAAAAGCAGCGAATACTTGAAATTGAGCTAATTCAGCTAAAATTATCGGCTTATCTAACAACCATAAATACAAGACAAAAAAGAAAAATGGCCCTTGTCGAAGCATATTACTTAGGAATATACCTTTAAAAGATAGATTCGCTTGTGAAATAAAATTTGACTGATACATTGGTGTTAGCACCAAGGTTGTCAAAGCGTAAATATGTAAAAGGGGGATAATTCTTTGGTCCCAAAGGTTACCAAAGAAAGGGGCTAGTAGGTATAATAGAAATGCAAAAAGGATGGTTAAAGCAACGTTTAAAAAGAGAGAAGCGGTATTTATTTTTCCATGCTCAGACTCTTCCTCAGCCGATAATGACTTCACTAAAGCATTTTGGATTAAGCCCATTCTGGTTACTTCCAATAAAGCACAAACCGCCAAGAAAAGTATCCATACGCCCCAATTATCTGGGTCTAAGGCTCGGATAAGCATAAAAAGCGTACCAAACCCAAATAGGTAACTGGCACCTCTTTCAAAAAAGGCATAGAGACCGGATACTAACCAGTAACTTTTAGTGTTGTCTTTTTGCATCGCTGTGTTTGTGTAGTCTGCGGGTTGCGAGTTACGGGTTGCGGGTTGTCTACATGACGTCGTACAACCCGCAACCCGTATCTCGCAACCCGATTAACTCATATTTTTCTTGTTAATCCGGTTTAGTACCGAACCAACAAATTTATCGCCTAAATTATTTAAAAATGCAATCGAGTCTTTATCTGCTTGTCTTAAAGTAGAATCTGAACTAAAAATCGCAATTACATTGTCACTAAAATCAATCAGTTCTTTAGTATCCGAATATTCATTCAAAGCAGCACCTTCCATAAAAATGTAATCATATCTGTTCGATAACTCCGCTAAAAAGTGTTTGAAAGCACTTTCATCTAACCCTTCCAAAGGGGATTGAGAACGACCAGAATTACTAATAGACTCAATAGGGCTGTTATTAAATGGAGAAGCTATGCTGGTCACCGCAAAATGCTCGGTTAATTTGGCATCTACCAATAATTGATGAACCCCTGAACTAGCCACTAAAGGTTTCGCCGCCCAAGTAGATAAAGTATTTCGCTTAAAATTTGTGTCAATCACTAACACTCGCTTTTGTTTCAGCAATAATGCATGGGCTAAAATCGTAATCAAAAATGATTTTCCTTCATCTTCTCTCGGACTAGTGACGAGAAAAATATTCCCATCTTTTACTTTCTCCACATTAAATCGGAAATCTCGCACTAATTCTTTGAAGCGTTCAGAAGCAGCCTTACCACTATCTCCTGCAAATAAATTGATTAAATCTAATTTTTTTAACTTAATTTTTGTGATGCTTCCAATCAAAGGTAAACCCGTAAAAACTTTAAATTGGTTAGGCGAATGCATCGTATTATCCAAGAAAGACAATAAGAATATAAAAAAAGTAGCCATAGAAGCACCAACAACACCAGAGAAAGCAGTAAACAATAACTTTCTATCCGATTCCGCTTTTTCAGGCAATTGGGCGTGTTCGATAATGGTTAACGGACTTTCATCTCCATTTGTCTCTAATCGCTCCTCCTCTAATTTACTAACTACTCTTCCGTAGTCTTCTTTAGCGACTTCAATTTCTCTTTCTAAATTTAAAACATAAGCTTGATTAGAAACATAACTTAAGGAGCGAGTTTCCAGCTCTTTCAATTTTCTATTAATAATTATAATTTCTTCCTGAGCATTCGTCAAATTGAGTTTTGCATCTAAGTGTTTTTCAAATAACTCATTCGAAATTGTATTATCTTCCACTTGCTCTTTTTCTAAAATTTCGTCCTTCTTTAGCTTAGCAAGTGTCTTAACCTCTTGTTCTAATTGCCTCTTGACTGATTTTAATCTCGACTCATTTTTCCGTTTGTTCCCTACTCCATCTATGAGATTATTTCTAATTTCTGCTACCTGTCCTTTTAAATTAATAATCTTTTTATTAACTAGTAAAGTAGCTTCATTATCAATATCATCAGCAACTGTCTTTGTCAATACGGGTGCATTTTTCTCAATTAAAAGGGCTAAACTTTTAATCGTTTTATTGCTTGCCGCAACAGTCGATTGAGATGCATTTCTTTGTTGTTCTAAATCTTTGATTTGATTTACGGTAGCTTCTCTTTGTGATTCTAAATCAACCAATCCTTCATTAGATTCATATTTTTTTAAGGCCGTTTGTTTATTCGTTAAAATCTTCTTTTTATCCTTTGCGGCTTCCCCTAAATATTTAAGCGTTTCTTCATTTTCACTTGTCCGTAAAGACTCAAAATAATCAATAAAAGCTTGACTGAATTTACTAGCGGCAAAAGCGGACAATTCTGCCTTTTCCGATTCAAAAGAAACGGTTACATAATCTGTTGCACCTATTCTTTGAATTTTAAGATGATCTTCTTTTAAAGACTCGTAATCATATTCAAATTTTTTGGCAATTTGATTAAAATATAATTCATCTTCTGGCTTATCAAATTCAGGTTTTAATTGCTCTATTTTAGTGGTTAATAGTTGGGCCAACTCAAATAAATCATCATCTTCTAAGTCAACTAAACCTCCTCCTGTCCGATAAGGCCCATCTCCAAATTCTTCGGGTTGTAAATCATGATTTAATAAATGAAAACTCAACAGGTTTACACAACGTCTAGAAGTCATAAACTCCGTCAAGTTATTAAATCGCATATCCACCTGTAATTGTTGGATAAATGGATTGTCTTTACCAGAATTGATACCTGTATAATCTATAACACCTGTGGAAATTTTTGCTTCGGATTTATAAACTGGCGGTTTTAAAGAAATCAGGTAATACGCCACTCCTCCTGCTAGGATTGCAGATAGTAAAATCAACCATTTTCTTCTCCATAGTATGCTCAAATAGTATGTAAGTTCCATTACTTGTGTAGTATGTTTGCTAGAATTTGTGAATCAATAAAGTCTTCGCTAGGGAACTAGTATTATGAGGGGAGTGACTAAAATTGCTGTGACAATTTTAACTAATAATAAGTGGGTAGGTAAAGTTGTTCCAAAGCAGCAAACACTTTATACCCAAAATATTGGTGCATATCATGATTTCTAGCTTTTACTTTTTCCTTGAATATCAAATAAAAATTGTTAAGATTTTTACAATAGAAAATCTTAACCTATTTTTAAATAGTATTTACGTTGGGATGTGTAGTTTTTCTTTCTTCGACAATTTTATTACAAAAAAGACAAAAATACAAGCAATGTTAAATAAGATTCCACATATTGTTTTTACCTATATAAAACACAATTAATAAATTGATTAATAATCAACTAGTTGTACATGTACTTTTTTTGTAAGCCAACTATTTTAATGTATAGAAAGTGGAAAGTGATTGAACTATCTAATATTAAGTTTAAAAGTTATATTACTGCTTTGCAGAGGGAACAGGGCAGAGGGCGAAGGAACGTTAATCTTGAAAACAATACTATTTTTAGGTTATCCAAAATAGTATTGTTTCATTTTTTTAGCCCTTTGCCCCCTACTCTTCGCCCTTATATTACTAATCGCCACCACCAAAATTCCTTCTGTCGAATCTTCTTTTTAATCGTTTTCTCCAACTGAATGAATTGAGGCGCCACTTTTGTTTGCTTGAAACCAAACTGCTTCGGTAATTTGGTGTAAATACTCTTCGGTGGGGAACAATCTTTTAATTCACAACCCGATTTATAGGTATGAAAATAAATGTCTCGAATCCCTAATTCTTTGACACAAAAATCAAGCGTCGCAGACATCATAATTTCTTGCCATATTTTCTTATAAGGCGCTAAATAATTTTGATACCTTTTCAGATTATATAAAGAAGTATCTGCGTAATGCATCAACCAACAATCTCTAATTTTTTCTCTCTCTTTTTTAGCATGAGATTGAGTAATCTGCTCAACTAATCTGTCTACCTCTCTTATCCAATCGGTTTGCACTTCTTCAATCAAAACTTCTCCCGTAGTTAAATCAACATCTAATCTTGCCCAAGCTAAAGTTAATTGCATCTGTTTCTTAGCTACAGGATGCCCCGTTGTTTTAAACAGCGGGTCTTCAGCTCTTTTTGGATGGATTAATTCATGATAGACCGTATCATGTTTTTCATCAAAATTAAGTTGGATGACAAAACTATAGCCTGGTCGAGTTGTTTGATACCAACTGTGTTTTGGGTATTTTTCATATCCTCCCCAACGGTGGTAAGTTAAATTAAAATTCAACCAGTCTTTAGGTAAATATTCTTGTAAATCTACTTTTTTCAAACAGTTATTTGACAAGCTTGCGGTAATTTCCTTTAAAGGTGGCTTCGTCAAAAGGTTTTGATGACTACTTCTTTTCAAGGCGTTCATTTTCATTTCGTTGCCTAAAAAATAAGTTAATAATTGAACCGCATATTTATCTCTATAATACCAGAACGGGGTTTGTTGATTTTTATAAATAGACAATAAGAAGTCTATTTCCTGAATGTTCATAACATTTAGATTAAGTAACAGCAATAGCCTACCTTTTTGTACAAAGGCAGTCCGTTTATACCAATGAAATGGCTTTATCGCTTACCCTACTAAATATCTATGAATGAATGACTTAGGCAGGATTCACTTCAAGCCATTTCCTTAATAGCTTTGAAAAAGAGGAAATAATGCATACTAATTGTTTTATATGTTATTAATTACAGCAAAGGAAAAGGGATTTCTTTTGCCTATCCTTCTTCTAAACTTACGTCTTAAAATAATAGTTCCAACCTTAAAAAACATTATTAATTTTCAGCGCAATTCTTCCGTTTTTTATCGCTCCACCAAAGAAAAATTCGTAGCTTACGCTTTTTTACAAATAAAATAAAATGCGACCACTTCCACCACTTCAAACTGGCAAATCTGTCTGGTACGGCCCAGCTATGAACCGTAGAAAAAAAGAATGGATTATTACATTGAATCCAGCAGAAATAGTAGAATTGGAAGCAGCGGCGGAACAGTTTCAGCAAAACGGAAAGTCGATTGGAGAAATGCAAAAAAGCGATTTTTCACTCCCTATTTTTGGTAAAAAATTAACCGCTTTACAAGACCAACTCATTAATGGACTTGGGTTTGGATTACTTAGAGGATTGTCTATTGAAAAATATTCCGAAAAAGAAGCCGCTACTATTTTTTATGGTATCGGTACGCATATTGGAAACGCTCGGTCGCAAAATGCCAAAGGGCATGTGTTAGGACAGGTTAGAAATATAGGATTGGATAGCACGGACCCTAAGGTTCGATTGTATCAAACGAATGAACGCCAAACTTTTCATACAGATTCTTGTGATGTAGTTGGTTTATTATGCATGCAACCAGCAAAAGAAGGCGGTTTGTCTTTATTGGTTAGCGCCAATACGGTTTTTAATGAAATGAAAAAGCAGCGACCTGATTTATTGGAACTGCTTTTACAACCCATTGCTACCGACCGTCGTGGAGAAGTTCCAGCAGGCATGCTCCCCTATTTATTGATTCCTGTGTTTAGTTATTTCAAAGATAAAATTACGCCTTTCTATCAGCGACAATATATAGAATCTGCTCAGCGGTTTCCAGATGCCCCAAGGTTAACGCCTTCGCATTTTGAAGCTTTAGACCTTTTTGATGAATTGTGTAATGACCCCGATTTACATCTAACGATGATGTTGGAAAAAGGAGATATGCAATTTGTTTATAATCATGCGATGTTGCATGATAGAACGGGTTTTGTAGATGCGGAGGATGTTTATAAACGAAGGCATTTATCTCGACTATGGTTATCTGTTGAGGGTGATAGGCCTTTGCCTGAAGTGTTTGTTACTCGGTATGGGTCTATTGAAGTTGGGAATCGAGGCGGGATTTTGGTGGAAGGTACTGAATTGACTATTCCTTGGATGGCAGATTTGTTGGCGGATTTGAAGGGGTGATTTTGTGGGTGATTTTATGTGGTAATTTTCCCCCACAAATTTGATTTCCCCACGAATTTAGCATCATGAATAAAATATAGGCTGTGCAAACGAGGCTAAAAAGTTCCCCAACTTTTTACAAGAAAAA
>JAFMDF010000345.1 GCA_017857395.1 Bacteroidota bacterium
GCTTTTCTTAATTTTATTTTTATCCTTTTTTTTAAGCGAACCTAGCGTAATAAAAGAATACGATTTTAATTTAGTTTTTAATTAATTCTTTAACGAAGTAACCAATAAAGGATAAGCTAGTGGTTACTAAACAGGATGATGTAATTTCCTTTTATACCGTCTTTTTACTTTATTTTTTACCTCAAAAATTACAAGAGTTGCCGTGTGTATAAGAAAAGGTGTCAATTCTTACCAAAAATATCCTAGAAATACCCGTTATTAGCGAGAATATTAAGTAATCTGAGTTGTGGGTTACGGGTTGCGAGTTCCAAAACGAATAGAATTTGAGTGAAAATAGTTAGCATTCAACTAATTTCTTAAATTTAAGTAAATTCGTATATAACTCGCAACCCGTAACTCGTAACCCGTAATCAAACACACACCTTATCCATGAAAAAAATAATTATCTTACTTTTTGCCTTCCTTTCCATACTAGAAGTGGAAGCACAGCAAAATATGACCAAACCTGAAACCAAAGCAACCGATAACTTTAATGAATTATTAAAATACCGAAATATTGGCCCTTTTCGTGGTGGTCGTTCTGTAACGGCTTCAGGTGTAAAAGGTGACCCGATGACCTATTACATGGGCATCACAGGTGGTGGGCTTTGGAAAACAGAAGATGCAGGACAGTTTTGGACCAATATTTCTGATGGCTATTTTAAAACAGGTTCTGTCGGAGCAGTTGCCGTTTCTGAAAGCGACCCAAATGTGATTTATTGTGGGATGGGCGAACACGCACCTAGAGGGGTCATGACACACCATGGTGATGGCGTATATAAATCCATTGATGCTGGAAAAACTTGGACACATCTTGGATTAGAAGCGACGCAACATATTTCTAGAATTGAAATTCATCCAACCAATCCAGACATTGCGTATGTGGCAGCTCAAGGTGCTTTATACAGTAAATCCAAAGAAAGAGGTATTTATAAAACAACTGATGGTGGTAAAACTTGGACCAATACCCTTTTTGTAGATGAAGGAACAGGGGCAGTAGAATTATCTATGGATATGAATCATCCACATATTTTATATGCTGCAATGTGGGAACACCAACGAGTGCCTTGGAAAGTAATTAGTGGTGGTCCAGGAAGTGGTTTATATAAGTCAGTTGATAGCGGCGCAACTTGGAAAAAGATTCATAAAGGTTTACCTAAAGAAAAGGGTAAAATGGCGATTTCTGTTTCACCAGCTAATTCTGATAAAGTATATGCTTTGATTGAAAGTGATTCTGATAAAGATCAAGGCGGTTTATTTGTCTCGAACAATGCAGGAGAAAGTTGGACTTTAGTAAGTGGAGACAATCGCTTGACGCAAAGAGCTTGGTATTACATCGAAGTATTTACCGACCCACAGAATGAGAATATGGTGTACGTCTTAAGTGCGCCTGCTTTGCGATCTATTGATGGAGGTAAAACTTGGTCAAGAATAACAGGTACACATGGCGATTACCACGATTTATGGATTAACCCAGACAATCCTAAAAACTTATGTATTGCCAATGATGGTGGCGCAGCGATTAGTTTTAATCGAGGACGTACTTGGTCGAGACAAGACAATATGCCAACCGCTCAATTTTATCGAGTCAATGTAGATAATGCGGTGCCATATAATATTTATGGCGGACAACAAGACAATACTTCCGTCAAAATTGCTAGTCGGTCAATAAGTCGGCAGGGTATTACCACTAGCCATTGGGAAGCTTCCGCAGGTGGCGAATCTGCCTTTTTAGCTTTTGATCCCGACAACCCACGCTACGTAATGGGCGGTAGTTATTTAGGAACAATCAACTTATTAGATACAGAGGCTAAAGCAGGCACAAAAGTAATGGCAGCACCGAATCAATATTTGGGAGAACCTGCTAGAGATATGAAATACCTGTATAATTGGAATGCGCCGATTATTTGGTCAAAGCATGAACCTGGTACCTTCTACCACGGTGCGCAATATTTATTAAGAACGAGAGACATGGGTAAATCTTGGGAAGAAGTATCTCCTGATTTGACTCGGAATCAAGACGATAAACAAGGCAACGGTGGTGGCCCATATACCAATGAAGCAGTAGGCGCAGAAAATTATGGCACATTGAGTTATGTGATAGAATCGCCTCATGAAAAAGGCGTGATTTATACAGGAAGTGATGATGGGTATGTGCAAATAACTAAAGATGGCGGGGAAAATTGGACAAATATCACTCCGAAAGGCTTGGCAGAATGTCTAATTAATGCTATCGAAGTATCGCCACATGACCCTGCCACGGTTTATATTGCAACCACTCGATATAAATTTAATGATCATCGCCCAGGTTTATACAAATCAACCAATTACGGAAAAACTTGGAAAACGATTAATACAGGTATTCCAAATAATGCGTTTACCAGAGTGGTCAGAGAAGATGAAACGCAAAAAGGTTTATTATTTGCTGGTACCGAATTAGGCATGTATATGTCTCGCAATGATGGACAAAACTGGGAAGCTTTCCAATTAAATTTACCTGTGACCCCTATTTTGGATATGAAAATTCGACACGATGATTTGATTGTCGGTACTTCTGGTCGTTCTTTTTGGATATTAGATGATTTAAGTTTGGTGAGACAACATTCGAAAGCTAATCCTGTCGTCACTTTATACAAACCAGATGCGGCGATGCTAACGAATGGAGGCAGTCCATTAAATGGGACTAGCAAAAAATTCAAAGGTACGCATCCATTATATGGTATCAATCCTGCAACTGGAGTCGTATTGTATTACCAATTGCCAAAAGCAGAAAAGCAAGGAGCGATTAAATTAACGATTAAAGATGCTGATGGAAATGTGATTCGCACTATTAGTTCTGAAAAAGATAAAACGTTCAAGCCTTGGGCAGGCGGTCCTCCTGCCGAACCAACTTTAATGAAAGAAAGTGGATTAAATCGTTTTGTATGGGATATGAAGCACAAAACAATGCCCGGTGTACCTGGTGTGTACATCGAAAGTAATTTCCGAGGTCATAAAGTATCTCCTGGGACTTATACGCTGACGCTGGAACAAGGTACAGCAAGTTCGACTCAAACAGTAGAAATTTTAGCTAATCCTAAGTACCCAACAGATGCAGCTACTTATGCGGAATACGATGGTTTTATGAAAGTAATGGAGGCAGAAGCGACGAATATGCATAATATGATTAATACTTTGCACGATTTACAACAAAAAATCACAGCTATCACTAGTAATTTATCGGACGAAAAGACCGCTTTAAAAATAGACGGAGAAGCCTTGGTGAAAAAAATCAAAGCATGGGATGGAAAAATGATTCAACGAAAATCCAAAGCGTATGATGATGTAGAAAATTTCCGTAATGGTTTTACTGCTAATTACCTGTTTTTAATTAATCAAACGGAAAGTGCGATTCCAAGAGTTAATCGACCAAATATTGATAGAAAAAAGGAATTAGATGCCAAGTGGGCCGTCTTAAAAAAAGAAGGCATGGATTTATTAAAAACAGCTATTCCTGCCTATAATCAACGCTTGTGGGATGCAGGTATTGGTGCTATTTGGGAAAAGGATTAATTTTGAGTAAATGGAGGTTAGGAGGCGATGAGTTAATGAGACGTTACTTTATCTGCTCCTAACATCCATCTACTCATAACCTTAAAACTACACAAATCATGAGTCAACCAAAATCAGCAGGTAATTGCCCATTTTGCAAAAAATCATTAGCCAAAAGAGCAATGAGCCGCCATTTAGAAACTCATTTAGCCAAAATGCCGCCAGCGGCGGGCAAACAAGCCTACCATTTAAGAATTGAAGCAGGGCCTTATTTCCTCCATGTATTGATGAATGCGACCAGTAGTTTAACCGTATTAGATAGCTTTTTAAGAAAAATATGGTTAGAATGCTGTGGACATTTGAGCCAATTTGCACAAGGTGGTGCTTGGGGAAGTGAAGTAGGCAAAAGCCGAAAAGCCAATGCCATTTTTGCGAAAGGCGTCAAACTTAATTATGTCTACGACTTTGGTTCTTCGACCGAATTAAAAATACAGGTAATGGGTGAGCATTCCTTATCTGCAAAAGGCATACAATTATTGACGAGAAATGAACCTTTAGAATTGCTTTGTCACGGTTGTGAAAAAGAGCCAGCAGAAAGTATTTGCTCTGTTCATTGGGGCGACCCTGGTGGCTGGTTCTTTTGTGAAGATTGCAGCGAAGAACATGAAGCAGTTTGCCCTGATGCCGAAGATTATGCTTGGATGCCCATCGTTAATTCTCCAAGAATGGGAGTATGTGGGTATGATGGCGGTTCGATTGATACCGAACGAGATGGTGTTTTTAAAGTAAATTCGTAAATTCGGTTGCCTGTTACGGGTTACCAGTTGCCTGTTAGAGCGTCAAACTGGCAACTGGTAACCCGTAACTGGTAACTGAATTACTCAAAATAAGTCCGCTCAATCCGCTTCACAAATTCCAATTCCGCCAATCGCTGCAACTTCATCCGTGCATATTCCTGATGCGTATTTCCAATGCATAACCACTCTGCCTTACTACAAGCAATTCGTCCTTTAGATTTTTTATGAAACTGCAAACTTGGGTCAATCTGTCGTACTTGATTGATATAGTGATTCTCGGCAGGAATACAGAATTCGTAACTGACCGCCACTTTCCCGTCGGGTGGTCCTATTAAACCATCGTTATCTAAGGCATTGATATCAAAACCAATTTTGGGGCTGGGGTGCAGGATTTTTTGGTTGGCGCAACTCCAAAGTAAGTAAGTAGCAGCGATTAATATTAGAAGGCGAGTAGCTAAAGGCATAAGCAGTATATTTTAAAGCTAAACGGTCAGTTATGGAAAAGGTTAAAAGTAGGGCTTAAATTCTAGGTTTTTAATAAGCTAAATAGTCTTGTTGAAGACGATGACTTTTAATCAAATCACCTCCTTCCTCAACTGTGGAAAAACCTTCCCTACCTTCCCCAAGACATAATCCCCATAAGTCCCTTCAAAATCATGCACATTCGCCCCATCCCAACGTTCATTGGCGGTTTGTTCAATAGTCGATAAATTTAAATGGTCAAGCGGAATAGCATGCATAGTCGCATCAAAATTAGGGTCAAAGAAAAAGGGGAAAGACAAGCGACTTTTGGTGGTTCTATTTTTGACTCGATGTGGAGTAGAGCGATAGTACCCACCCGTCATTCGTTCCAACATATCGCCAATATTGCAGACAAAAGTATTAGGAATATAAGGGGCATCTAGCCATTCGCCTTGCGATTTAATTTGTAAACCACCGACACTATCTTGTTTTAAAATAGTCAACACACCATAATCAGTATGTTCGCCCACGCCCCATAAATTCGCATCATCTGGCTTTTTATCCGAAGAGGGATAATGAAAGATGCGGAATAAGGTCAACGGGTCATTCGTGAAATGGGTATTAAAATAATCAGCAGGTAAACCTAAACTTAGCGATAAACCACGCATTAATTGATGACCTAATTCGGTAATCGCTTTAATATAATTAAGTACAGTTTCCCGAAAGGCAGGCAATTGAGTAGGAAATAAATTAGCACCATGCATCGGCAATCCTACTTGGACTCGTTCATCTGTTTTGGCTAATTCCGACCCAAAATAAATACCTTCTTTTAAATCAGGTTTCCCAGAAGTTAATTCGCCTTTGACAGGAAAAAAGCCACGCCATGCTTTGCCACCTACTGCCATTTTTATTTGCATTTTTACTTCTAAATCTAATTGAAAAAACTGATGGCTTAAGGTCTCCAAATCGTTTTGTAATTGTTCAGAAATACCGTGATTGCTGATATAGAAAAAGCCATATTCGGTGCAGGCTTTTCTTAATTCATTGGCTACTTTTTCGGTAGCCGCTGTTTCATACCTTAGTAGGCTTACGTCTATAATAGGAACTTGGGTTATTGCTTGGTAAGTAATAGGATTCGGCATATTATCTGATTTTTAAAGTGTAGAGGAACTTCAGTTTCCCGAAAAGCTGGTGGGGAACTTAAGTCCCTTTATACTAAAAACCAAATTACAAAATTATTCGATTTAAACAAACAAGTCCTTGGGCATTTAAAGACATGGTGAATAAGGCCAATAAAAACGTTGATAACTGCTTCCTAATTTTAAATTTTTTCAAAAATCGGTACTTATTCAGCAGTTATTGTCGTTCTCGAACGGGATTTACGCTTAATTAATCTAAGTCGCGGACAACTGGTAGTAAAGCCTAAAGGCCTTTACTACCAGTTTATTTCAGTTCTCCGCAACTTGAGTTAATTATTTCGAAATTATCATTTTCTTGGTCTGAACCGTTTTACCAATTTGAAATACTACATAAAACATACCTGCTTGCAAACCATTGGCTTGATAAATTACTTTGTTTAACCCACTAGGCATCCATTGATTTTGGGTGACTCTATCCACTAATTGTCCACTAAAATTGTAAACCTGGATGGTCACTAAACCCTCTTTTTCTAAATTAAAAGAAAATTGAGTTTCATTAGCAAAAGGATTAGGCATTATTTTTAAATCTACTTCATTTTTAATACTTGGCTGTTCTGGTGCAATGCTTACTTTAGTTAATTTGGCTGTCGGTTCTTCTTCCTGAAGCGTAGCCGTGCATGATTCAATGGTGGCAAGGAAAGAACTCCCTACTTGTGCTTCAAATCCTGGTAATAGTGTAATGGAACTCCCTGATCTAAATGCCACCTCTCCGTCAGCAGCACCAACAGTTACCGTTCCGTTGGTTGTAATCGTACCATTGGTTCTAAAAACATTACTCCCATTAGAAATATTGGCATCTGTTACTGAAAAATTGGCTGTTTCTCCACAACCAGCTATACCAAATCCGGGTAAAATGATATTAGGATTGCTTAAAACTTCTTGAATAGCTAAGCCATGAAAAGACATCTCATTATTCTCCAATTGTGAAGTACAGGAGATGACAATTGTGCCATTGCCTGTAGAGATTATTTCTTTACCAAAGTTTAAGAGTGCTTGCCCAGAGGAACTTACTTGATCATTAATTAATATTGTGCCTGGGGTAGCATTTTGAGTAAATACAATTGGTGTGCCACTACCAGTAATGGTAATAGTTTGTGCCATTGGACCAAATTCGCCTCTTCCAAAAACAAATATTCGATAATTAGTATTGGCTTTTAACCCACTCCATGTAAAACTGGTAGCAGTTCTAGTATAAATAACACCAGAAATAGGGGTCAAAGATTGGATATGTTGAGGTAAGTTGCTTACTCCAGAACCAAACGAACAACCACCTATCCCACAATCAGCAGCGGTAGTAGTCAAATCTATCGTTGTTGGAGTACCATCATCTAAAGGGATATTCATCAAAGATTGGTTTCTGGCATCCGAAATTTTTATCCATTCATTGGGGGTATCTGTAGAGGATACTTCATCAAAATCGATGCCGACAACTGGAGGGATTTGAGCATCAGCAATATTTGCAGTGACTGGTTGTCCCAATAATCCTATTGGGTAATTAGCATTATCTCCAGTGGCGGAAACTACCTGAGTAATAGTTCCGAGATGCCCTCCTTCCGCAATATTGTCAAACTTTCCTCTTACATGGATGGTTTGGGCAGTCGTATTGTTTAGAACTACGTTTAAAGAGGTGGAATAATTAGTTCCATCTAAACTTATCTCCGATTGGGCATCAGCATCAATGGTAACGGTTACGGAGCCAGCAGGAGTAGTTAATAAGGAGATATTATAAGTATCTGATTGACCAGTTTCGCTTACCAAAGTAGTAAGACCTGTAAGTACAATATTAATCCCTGGTAAGGTGGCATTTTGATTGATCGTAAAATTTTCTTCATTGATAGCAAAATAAATATTGCCAACAGCTTCTACTTTAATTCTAGCTTGAGTTGTGTTGATGTTGGGCATAACAACATTGGCGGTACCTGTATTATTTGTGCTATTTGTCAAGACAATAGGATAGGTCAACCCCCCATTTGTAGACAGGCTTATTTTTACCTGACTCGTATTAATGGGAGCAGTGTTCGTACCATTTACATCCCAGCTAACTGTTTGAGCAGTACCACCAGTATAAATTATTCCTGTTGCGTTTTGACTTGTTACTTCAAATGGTCCTGAACTGGTAACAGTTACTTTTATATCATCTGAATTGATGCCATTAGCATTAATTACTGTGCCGTTATAATTAAAATTATGTCCATCATATACTGTTAATCTAAAATTGAGGTCTCTAGCTTGCGTTGGCAAATCTTCTACCGCATTACTAAAATCTTTTGCTAGAATCGAACTTATCATAGGATAGGTTCGAGTATTAGCAGTAGTGGGCACTAATCTTGAAAACAGCGCACCTTGTAAATCATTAGCTATGGGGAGATTTTGTGCGGGCGCACCATCCAATTGATCCCAAACATAAGTTAATACATCCCCCGCATCTGGATCTGTGGCTGTCCCTGTTAGCATAAATGGCGTACTGTGAGGAATGGTTTGATTTACGCCTGCATTTACGGTGGGAATGGTATTTCCTGTAGCTACTTTTGTACCCGCATTAGCTTCTGTAGTTAATAAATGATTGGCAAGTGCATGATAGGAACTGGAATGGGCAATACCATCTGTATTTCCTCCATGAATGGATCGACCTGCATTTTCAGGTTCATAATTTCCTGCGCCTCTATTTATAGTATGTGGCTGAGAAAACTGATGCCCCATTTCATGCCTGGTTACGGGTATATCAAACCCGCCTGAAACACCTCCTTTAAACCATCCAGCACAACCACCTCCAAAAGGGGCACCTGCTATCACATGACTAATATCATAATTTGCCGATCCAATAACACTATCTATGACGGTTCCTTGTCTATCTAAAATAAGATCAGCATTGTCACAACCGCCAGATCCGTCAGGTAATGTTGCCCAAGGGTCAGTGGCTGGATTTGTGTAAATAAGTAAATTATTGTTCGGAATTAATTCAAACTGTACACAATATTCTCTACCATATACTTCATTAATCTGTGCCAACCAAGGGCCAATAAGTGCAGCGGTTGCTGTTTGTCCTCCATTTTGTTGAGTAAATTCCCCTGTGGTAGAAACGGCTAAACGGAGCACTCGCAAATTATTTCCTCTTGCAAGATTGGTGCCTATAAAAGTAGCTGGACCATTGCCTTGAGCATAAGATTGACCTATAGTCAGAAACGCTAAAACTAGAAATAGAATACTTTTTTTCATGTTATATCGCTAGGTTCGCCCAAAATTAGTTAATAAAATAAAATATTATCAAAATA
>JAFMDF010000061.1 GCA_017857395.1 Bacteroidota bacterium
CAAAAAGTCACTCCTTTCAGAGTGGCTTTTTTATTTGGAGCAATTAAAAAATTAAGAAAAAGGTTTATAAATAAACTTAAAGCCCACTCATCTCATTCTACAATAAGTAAATTTAAAAACTGGCATTAAGTTGGTTTAGAGTATTCATCAAGTTACCAACTTAGGAATATTTTCTCTACCTTAATAATTGGGCGAAAATAAAGTGAATCATTTTTACCATCTGATTTATTAAACCGCCTAATAAAAAATGTAATATGTTCGACGATAGTAAATTTAAACAGCTAATTGGTATTCCTTTATTATTAATATTTGTATGGATTTTAGGGGGTAGATTAATAGAAAATATGTCTGGTAATGGTGGTGGTACGCCTATGGTTATTCTAGCGGTGCTAGTGATTCTAGTGATTTTAATGCTGTCTTTCAAGCAATTACGAGACTAAAGATATATAATAATTCCCTTCTGTAAAACTATACTTTTGTACAAGCATCCTTAAAAGAAAGCTTCCTCTTTGTCCCCCTATACCTGTCTATCTTTATACCTCGTTACCTTTTTACCTCGCTACCTTTACACCTTTATGCCCCGTTACCTTTGTACCTCGTTACCTTTTCCTTACCTTTGGCATAGAAATCACTAAAGCTCACCTAAATGTTTAAGAATTTTAAATTTAATGTAGCTTTCCGCCAAATATCATTGGTAGCCACCATGCTAGCGTTCTTTTACTGCATGTACTACACCAATTTTTATGTCACGACTTTCATATTATTGGTTATTGCCGTTATTCTTTTTTGGGATACCATGAATTATATGGATAAAACCAACGAAGATTTTCGAGCTTTTTTAATGGGCATTCAATACGAAGATTTTTCGGCGACCTATTCTGGGTATCATAAGGGGTCTTCTTTTGGAAAATTATATGAGGCTTTTAATTTAATTACGACTAAGTTCCGAAATATCAAGGCGGAAAAAGTAGCTAACCATCAATATTTACAAACCATTATTGAGCATGTGAGTACAGGATTGCTCTGTATTAATGAGGAAGAAGAGGTGGTTTTAATGAATAAAGCCTTAAAAGAATTACTTAGAAAACCTTATTTAAAAGATTTTGCAGCTGTCAAAAAAATATTCCCAAAACTACATCAATTAATTATAGGGCTGGAAAGTGGACAGAATGAATTGATTAAAATGACCGTGCAAAATCGATTATTAGAGTTATCCGTGAGTGTGGCAGATTTTAAATTAAGAGAAATTCCTTATAAACTCATTTCTTTTCAAAATATTCAAAAAGAACTAGAAGAAAAAGAGTTAGATGCTTGGCAAAAATTAATTCGGACTTTGACCCACGAAATTATGAATTCCGTTACGCCCATTACCTCTTTAGCTTCCTCCATTAATAGTTTAATTGCAGATAGTAGTAAAACCTTGGATGAAGAGGAAATGGAAGATATTCGAGATGGTATTTATGCCATTCAAAAACGAGGCGAAGGTCTGTTGCATTTTACGGAAACCTATCGAAGTTTAACCAAAATTCCACCACCAAAATTCCAATTGGTAGAAGTTCAACCACTTTTGGAACGTATTCACATTCTTTTTAAACCCGTTTTAAAAAAATATGGCGTCTCCTTAAATTTAAAATTCCCATCTAGCATGGTGGTTTTTATTGCAGATGTAGAATTAATGGAACAAGTCCTCATCAATCTCCTCAAAAATGCAATGGAAGCGGCTAGAGAAGTGGACAATCCAACTATAGAAATTAGAGCTATTAAAACAAGTGAGGGCAAAACTTATATAGAAGTTCAAGATAACGGAAAAGGAATTCCAGCAGATGTTTTAGATAAAATATTTGTGCCTTTTTTTACCACGAAAAAAGAAGGCAGTGGTATTGGATTAAGTCTATCTCGACAGATTATGCGCTTACACAAAGGAAACATTGAAGTTAATTCGGTGCTGGGCAAAGGGACTGTTTTTATTTTGAGTTTGTAGAGGCAAATTGATTCGGCGGATACCTATAAAGTAATATTTTAAAGAAACTATTTTAACTATTTCTGACCTCAGAGAGGTCTCCTATTTTTAGGAATTCAGCTACAAAAGTGATTATTCCCGACCTCAGCGAGGTCAAATGTAAAAAATGAACGAAATTTATTATATGCGACCTTTCTGAAGTCGTAAAATTGTCTTCTTGATATTTTAAGATTTTATCTTAAAATCAATATTTAGGTGGTCTTTGACCACTGTTTCTAATTAAATTTAGAGGGAATCGACTTAATTTAAGTCGACAGAATACTGTCAAAAACAGCAATGATATTGATTTGAAGTTTGCAACCATAGAATTCTATGGTTGCAAACTTCAAATATCCTTAAATTATTAATTTTATATGTACATCTCGAAGCCAAATTGAGAACTACCGTATTTAGCGTTAAGATTTTAATAAAAATTTGAGAATCAATTAATAATGCTGTAATTTGGTGAAATAGTTAAGAAAATTACATACATGACCTTTTCAAAGGTAAATTATAGAAAAAATCACTTTGCAAAAATTATCTTATTAATCAGCTTATTTATTAATATAGGCTGTAGTAAGTCTTATGCTAAATTGGATAATTTTGCCCAATTTAAGCAAGATACTATTATTCCTTCCAAAAAAGATTATCAAGGTTATCGCTTACAAGTCACCAATATTCAAGTTACTAAAAAGAAGGGCAATCAACGCAAAATTAGCTGTACGTTGATTAATACAGGACGAGAAAAAGTTAGAATCCCTTTAAGTAGTACTGCACCTAATTTGGTGGTAAACTATGATAAAAGTTTAGAAAAAAATGGGTTAACCGCCTATAAAAATAATTTAGAGCGAGCTTTATTAAAAAAGAAATTTACTTTAGATGTTGGTAAAATCTCAAGTAATTACGAACTAAAATTTAATATTTCTAAAGAAATTTTAGCAGCAAATGAAGCCAAAGAGAATAAAGCCATCAAAAATAAAAATAAACACAGTTCCACCTCCCCCATTTCTCCAGCCAATGTTTATGATGAATCCCTTTGTGCCGACCTGCAAGTAGATACTTTTTTTGTCTTAAAACGGTCCAAAAAAACCGTAGAATTAGGTTTTAAAATCACCAACTATGGAAAAGGCCCAGCAGCGATGTTCGGCGAAACTACCGACACAGAAGATAATGTAGCTATCCGAGCTTATGCTTCAGGAACTCGTAAATTATCGCGAGGAGATTTAGTTTTAGGCGGTGCTTTTATTGAAGGCGGAATGGAAGACAAAAATGGAGTATTATTGCCAAATGAAAGTTTTTCTGGTTCTTTTGTGGTAGAAACTAGGAAAAAAACGAGATATATGCCTTACTTTATTCTTTCGATAGATGCCTATCAAGCGCTTTGGGAATGTGATGAAACGAATAATGTGCAGCCTTTATTGGATAGGAAATAATCGGTTGCTAGTTGCTAGTTTAACGTACTATACGCAACAAATTCGCAATTCATAACCAGCAACCAGTAACGTTAAAGATATTTTAAAACCCTCCAATAAGCGTCTCCATCAAAACCTTTTCCATTCAAATCTCTTTCCTATAAAAATAGATCGTTGTAATTTAGCGTCTATTGAACATTAACAAACAATAAAATCTAAAATATGATACCGAATTTCAAAAATAGCTTTGGCGTAACAGCTTTATTTGCGCTATTTTGCTTCAGTAATTTAGCCTTTTCCTGTAACCCTACAAAAGAATTGAACAAAGCTAAAAATCCAAATGCTGTATTGGTCAATATGGAAGGAGATACGTTAAAAAAGGTAGTTAAAACAGCAGCGGAGTGGAAAAAAATCCTATCTCCAATTGAGTATAATGTACTAAGAGAACAAGGTACAGAACGAGCTTTTACAGGCGAATATTGGGACAATAAAAAGGAAGGCATTTATAAATGTCGTGCTTGCGAATTGCCTTTATTTACATCCGATACTAAATTTAAATCGGGAACAGGCTGGCCTAGTTTTTACACGCCTATTAACGAAGCAAACATCGAAGAAGACGTGGATAATACCTACGGAATGCGTCGAGTAGAGGTACATTGCGCTCGCTGTGGTGGTCATCAAGGACATGTTTTTCCTGACGGACCACAGCCTACGGGTTTGAGATATTGTATAAACTCCGTTTCTTTGACCTTTGAAGAGACAAAACAAGGAAATTAGAAATGATAATTGAGTTAAAAGAAGTCAGAAGTCAGACCGAAAAATAAATTTTTCTGTCAGAAGTCAGATTTAACCTGAATAAATTACTAGTTTTTAGTAATATGATTCTAAATCATCTGACTTCTGACAGTTTATGTAATAAACGGTCTGACTTCTGACCTCTAAAATACTTACTAATATAAAATTCAGCTAATAACTATTCTACTTATGCGTATAATCGGCGGACAATTTAAAGGTAGAAGATTTTCCCCTCCAGCAAAGAATTGGCCAACTCGGCCTACAACTGATTTTGCTAAAGAGGGAATATTTAATGTCATCAATAATAGCTTTTACTTTGATGAAATAAAGGTTTTAGACCTATTTGGAGGGACAGGTAGTCACAGTTACGAATTTATTTCTAGAGGTTGCGAAGATGTGACTTATGTAGATAAATTTGGCGGTTGTGTTTCCTTTGTCAAGAAAGCTGCCGAAATCTTAGATATTGAGGATAAAATTACTATTGTTAGAGCCGATGTCTTTAAGTTTATAGAACGAGCTAATCAAAAATATGATTATATTTTTGCTGGTCCACCCTACCCTTTGCCGACGTTAGCCACGATTCCAGATAAGATTTTTGAAAATGATTTATTGGCAGAAACAGGTTGGTTTGTCTTAGAACACAATTCAAATCACAGTTTTGAAAATCATCCTCGTTTTGATAATGTGCGGACTTATGGGAAGGCTTGTTTTAGTATTTTTAAGTGATAATTTGACAAGTTGACAGTTCGGTTATTTTTAAATTGAAATGTAAACTTGTCGATAACTTCATTGGAAAGATTCGCCATTCTCTAGCATACTCAACCCTTCCGTCCCTTCCTTTTCCATAGAAAAAACAAAATCAAAACCTCGCAAATTGGCGGTTAATGTCAAATTTTGTGGGGTTAATTCAACAATATTATACTTAATCTGAATGTCATTAATTATTGTTTGCACAATGGCATTGTCCACAATATCATATGGGCTATTCATACCGCCTTTAATCGGCAGATTCGTAGACATTTTATCATCTGCTGTAAACTCAAAATAAGTGTCTCGAAGCGAATCGGTCACTTTTCCATTACGCTGTCCTTCCGTCAAGTTCCAACGCCCTTCTAATAAGGCTTTCTGGTCTTTGACGGTGGTATCACTACCACAAGCAGTTAATAGTAATAAAAGTGTTCCAAGAAGTAATTGATTGATAGTCATATAGTTATTATCTTTTACAACAAATATAGGTTTTTAGAAAGCAGAAAAGCAAATATTTAGTCTAACTTTCAGTCCCCCTTAAATTCATAACCGTAATTTCTGGCAATATCCCTACTCTACCTGGGTAGCCTAGATAGCCAAAACCTCGATTAACGTATAAAAATTGTTGTCCTTTTTGGTATAAACCAGCCCATTGTTTATAAAAATATTTAACGGGACTCCATTTAAACCAACCTTCTATTTCTATCCCAAATTGCGCGCCATGTGTATGTCCAGAAAAAGTAATGGCAATATCTGGACGGTCAGGGGCAACTTGGTCTTCCCAATGAGATGGGTCATGTGATAATAAAAGTTTTAAGGCAGCCAATTGACTTCCTTCATAAGCTTTTGCCAAATCACCGTACTTAGAAAATCGAGGACTAGCGGAATAATTTTCCACGCCAATAATAGCGACCTTTTCGCCATTAATACTAAGTAAACGATTTTCATTCAATAATAAGTGCCATCCCATCTGTTTTTGTAAGTGAATTAGCCTATTTAGGTTAGTCAATTTTGCTTCTTGGCTAGGCCAGCGGGCATAATCACCATAATCGTGATTCCCTAAAATAGAGAAAACACCATGTTTTGCCCTTATTTTATCAAACACATCTGTATACGGTTCCATTTCGGCAGCAATGGAATTAACCAAATCTCCCGTAAAAAAAACTAAGTCCGCTTTGGCAGCATTAATTAGTTCAATTCCTTTCTTCAACGGTGCTTTATGAGTAAAACTTCCAGCATGTACATCCGAAATTTGCACAATTCTCAATCCTTCTAACGCTTTTGGTAAATTAACAATTGGCACATTTACTTCATATATTATATAGCGATGTCGATTCCTAGCCATGCCATAAATCATCAATAGCAAAGGGATGCCACTTAATAAGACGCTCATTTGGGCCAATAATGGTGCATGATTATTGGAAAAATTAAAGCTAGAGAATAAAGCAGCTATTCCCGATAGGAATAAGGTGCTAAGTTGTAGCATTAAAAAAATAAAAAGTAGTAAAAACTTAGCAAGATAGAATAACTGGAATATCGTTCTATTTATCCTAACATTTCCATCACTTGCTAAGGTCGCCGCATCTTTAGTTTGATTGTTTAATATCCAAGCTATCAAGGCAACAGGAATCAACCAATAAATTATCGTTATTCCTAAGACTACAGGCTTAGCAAAATCTTGCATCGCTAATTGTACCGTCTGAAAGGCAATTAGGTCAAAACCAAGTATTAAAAGGCAGAAAAAGAGTAATCGCATATAGTTCCGTTGAGTTGGAATGGATTAAAACGGTTGGTTATTCGATTGATATAGCTGTAACAGCTGAGTTTAGAAGAATGTTCATCGGATTTTTGTTCCCAACGGATTTAATTCCCCAACGGATTTTTTTTTAGCAACAGATATGGAAAGCGCAATAATCAGGCAAGGATAGAATAGGAATAGCTCAAATCAAAATTCGGGAAAAGAATAGGTAATCAAACAAGAAATTGGTATAGCGATTTTTCTTAATTTACCTCAAAATCCGTTGTCCTTTAATTATCCGTTGTATGATTTTACAGCGGATAATTAAAGGACAACGGATGATTACCTATTTTTTATCTAAAGGGTTTAATTTCGAGCTTCCAGAATTTGGAGTTCTGGAAGCGCTTATTTTATAATTTATTTCAATAGAAATCCTATTATTATTCCCCTTTCAAAAAGGAAATTTGCTGCACAATTTCCGCATTTTTCAACACCAATTGATACATGCCTGCACTTAATTCATTCGTGACAATAGTCGCTGATTCATTTCGCAAATTAATTTTTCCAGTCGCTACTACCCTACCCTGTACATCATTGATGACATAATCCGTTTCTTGCCAATCTAAGTTTTTAGTTTCAACCGTTAATAAATCAGCTACGGGGTTAGGAAATAATTTCACGTAAGATTGATTATCCAGATATGCTGTAGAAACGGTTTGTCCTAATTCATAAACTTTTGTACCTCGACCACCCAAAGTAAGGTCAATGCTTACTTTATTATTCACTAAATTGATAGGAAGTGGCGCTTCTTCCGTTAAACGGTCAAATAAATATTGTCCACCATTTGGAATATTCGCATTCCCAAAATCTAAAGTTAGGTTTCGAATAACGGAAGTGGTCGTATTATGAATCACTAAAACATCCTGTCCTTCATGTTGCCGAACAAAAGCAAATACTCGGCTATTATTCGTGGTTACTGGTTCGTAAGTCCCGACTTGCAAAGGTTTTAACTTATTTCTTAATTGAATTAGTTTTTTATACGTATTCAATAACGAACTAGGGTCGCCTGCTTCTCTTTCTACGTTAAACCTAGGGTAACCACCATGTACCCCTATCCAAGGATTAGCTTCTGAAAAACCAGCATTTCGGTCACCATTCCATTGCATAGGGCGACGAATATTTTCATCGGGCTTTTCGCCGACCATGCCAATTTCTTCTCCATAATAAATGTAAGGAATGCCCGGTAAAGTCAAATACATGGCCGCTGCTAATTTCACCTTAGATTCATCATTTCCAAAACTATTCATAATTCGATTTTGGTCATGATTCGCCAAAAAAGTACCATATTGTAAATGCGGGTAAATGTTATACATCTTTTGCAATTGCTGGTACATATTTTCCGCCTTACCTTCATTCGCTGAGTACATAATATTACCCGCTAAGTCAAATTCAAAACAATAATCAATACGGTCATCTTTGACATAATTAATCACCGTTTCCGTATTTGTCCAAGCTTCTCCGACAGAAAAAGCTTCTGGATTAGCGGCTTTTACATTCGCCGTGAAATCTTTCCAAAAGGTATACGTTCCTTGCGTATCTTCCTGTTTTTGCCCTTCTTCCACCATAAATTTAACGGCATCCAAGCGAAAACCATCAATTCCTACTTCTTCCAACCAAAAATCAGTTGCTTTAAATATCTCTTCTTGCACTCTAGGTTCTTCATAATTCAAATCAGGCATCCCGTCCCAGAAAACGCCATAGTAATAATTATTATTTCTTTTATGCCAAACTTGTTGTCCCCAAGGCCCTCCATAACCAGGGTCATTTTGCGACCAACGGTAAAAATTTCGATACTCCGAACTCGGTCCTGTTACCGCATTTTGAAACCATTCACTTTGGTTAGAATTGTGGTTAATCACCCAGTCAATAATCACTTTAATGCCTCTTTTATGTGCTTCGTCTAAAAATTCCTTAAAGTCATCCATTCCACCATATAATTCTTTTACCGACCGATAATCAATCACATCATATCCATGATAACTACCAGATTCATGAATCGGCATTAACCAAATTCCTGTAATGCCTAAGTCATCCGTTGTGTTTGGGTCGCCATCATTTAAATAATCTAATTTTTCGGTCAATCCTTTAAAGTCACCAATCCCATCATTATCACTATCTTTAAAACTCCGAACAAAAATTTCATAAAAAACAGTTTCGTTCCACCAAGGAATGTCGCTCGTATTTCGTTCTAGGACATTCACATATTCATCGAAAACGACTGTATTCGTTTTATCTCCTTGAGATACCCTCAGTCGCACACTATATTTCCCAGGCGCATCATATCTTACCACAGGATTTTTCTCTGTTGATATGTTAGGTGTTCCGCCTTCAAACACCCATTCCCAAGCATCCGCTTGACCAGAGGAACGGTCAGAATAAGTAATAATCCCTTGCTCGTAAAATTCTCTTAAACTCCCATTAAAATCAGCTACTAATTCCGCATTGGGTGGCGTTTCGTTATTATACCAATGAAATAAAGTCTCCGATTCGCTACCGACCGTGTGCATCCTATCATTGCCTACCCCAGGGAATTCTTCTCGCCCACTCCATTCTCCATTCAGCCTAAATTTATAAGCAATATTATCGCCTGTTTGAAAACCATCAATCGTTAATTCATACAAACCATCTCCATCATCATCTTGAAATCGACCTGAACCATTCCAACCATTAAAAGTACCTGCGGCTTCTACCCATTCGCTATTTTTATTAAATTTTCCTTGCTCAATCTGGTAGCTCATATCCACTTGAAAGGTGATACTTACTTGTGCGATTAACGGCGCATAAAAAATTACTAGAAATAAGGAGAATAATGTTAATTTTAGACTTTTAAATTTCATCTTTAATATCGTTTTTGATTATTCAGTAGCTTAGCAAGCTAACCGAAAATGGGCGATTTGCTAAATTTTAAAAATTTAGTAAATGGCTAAAATATTGAGTTTCAATAGAATCGAGATTTACTAAATCTGCTAGATTTAGCAAATCAGAAATTCTCAGGCTGGAAGCCTAAGCTACTTAAAAGTGTGGTATGAAAAACTAAAGGTTGAAGTTGTATTAGCGTATACAAAGAAACATAAATAAAACGGAACAAAATGCAAAATTACCAACAAATTTTTGTCATATATTTTACCCTTCTGTTCGCCCAAACTTCTTTTGGGCAATTCGCTTTTCAAGATATTTCTGCTACCGTTGGTACAATGGAACAAGGCGGACAAAATATTGGCATTTCTTTTTGTGATTATAATAATGATAATTTAGAAGATTTTTATGTCGTTTATCGCACAGGGCCTAATCATTTTTATAAAAACCAAGGCAATGGTGTTTTTACCGAAATAGCGCAAGAGTTGGGGCTAAATTTTAGGGGTAATTCTCGGACGGCCGTTTGGGGCGATTTAAATAATGATGGATTTGAAGACGTTTATATCGGCAACATGAACGAAGCAGATGTTTTGTATTTTAATAATGGCGATGACACTTTTACGGATATTACCGCAATAGCTGGCATAGAAAACGATAGTCGTGTCTTTTCTGCCAATATGGTGGATGTCAATCAGGATGGATGGCTGGATATTTATGTTTCTAATTCCAATAGTGATAATGTTTTATACTTAAATAATGGCGAAAAAAATCCTTCTTTTACAAATTATACCACAGCAGCGGGTTTAAAAGACACTCGACATTGCATGGGCGTCGTCTTTTTTGATATGGATAACGATGGCGACGAAGATTTATATGTGACGCATGATGCGAATATTCCAAATACCTTATATCAAAACGATGGAACGGGACATTTTACAGAAATGGGACAAGCAGCAGGTGTGGCTTATCGAGGTTTTGGGATGGGCGTAGATGCAGGGGATTTGGATAACGATGGCTTATTGGATTTATATGTCACCAATTTATACGCCAATGTATTGTACATCAATCAAGGCGATGGCACCTTTTTAGACTTCACTGATATTTCTAAAGTTGGAGATGTTGGCATGGGTTGGGGCGCTAGTATTTTTGATTTTGATAATGATGGACTCAATGATATTTATGTAGGCAATGATTCTTATTTTTATCCTTTGCCCAATTTATTATATGAAAATAAAGGCAATTATAAGTTCTCTAGTATGGATACTGCCGCCGTTGTTTCTAGTATGCAAGGGACTTATGGCGTAGCAACGGGCGATTTAAATAATGATGGTATACAAGATTTAGCCTTGGCAAATATTGGCAGTAAAGACAACACCCAAATTCTTAAAAATGAATTGGATGCAGGTTATTGGATTGGCTTTAAATTAACAGGCACCGAAAGTAACCATTCTGCTATTGGCACTCGCATTGAAATTCGAGATAATCGAGGCGATTTACACGTTGACCAAGTGACTGCTGGTAATGGCTATGCAGGGCAAAACAGTAAACGGATTCATTTTGGTTTTGGGAATGTGGCAGCTATTAAATCCATTAAAATTATTTGGCCAAGTGGTTTGGTACAAGAAATAGATGGTTTAGATTTAGGTCAATATTATTCGGTTGTAGAAGGACAGACACCAACTGTTTTAGCATTTGGAATGACTACTTCTGCTCCAGAAATTTTAGCAAATGACTTTGATATTTCTGTTTTTCCAAACCCTACTAGTCGGTTTTTGCGGGTGGATTTGCCTGCTGATTTGCGGAGTGGGGTTAGTGTTCGGATGGTGAATTCAGTTGGTCAGGTGGTTTATCATCGGGTGAATTTTCAGGGTCCGCAATTAGAAATTGATTTGGATAGATTGACGGGGAGTTTTGAGGTTCTTATTGAGGGGGATGGGGTTTTGGTTGGTCGGAGGGTGCTTGTTTTTTAATTTATAAAAAGGTTTTTGTATTCACTTTTACAAAGAGTTAGCTCAAATATATTATTTTTGCATTCGTATGGATACGACAATTAATTCGACAGACCAATCTATTTTAGCGTTATTGCAGCAAGACGATGAGCGTGCAATGGAGCGCATTTTTGATACGTACTATTCTTATTTAGTAACGACGGCTTATCACGTGTTGATGGACGAGCATCAAGCTAAGGATTTGGTGCAAGATGTACTATTTCACTTTTGGACAAAACGAGATACGCTGACCATTGAAAGTGGGTTAAAATCTTATTTGCGGCGGTCGGTTGTCAATCGGTCTATTGACCAAATTCGACGCAAAAAACGCTTTGGCGTGGCGGAAGAAATAACCGACTATAATCAAGCATCCAATGAAGTATCTACCCAAGAAATGATGGAAACTGCTGATTTACAAAGTGCTATTATGGTAGCGGTAGATAGTTTGCCAGAACGTTGTAAATTAATTTTTTCTTTGAGTCGTTTTGAAAACATGTCGCATCAGCAAATTGCAGACCAATTAGATATTTCTAAAAAAACCATTGAAAATCAAATGACTAAGGCTTTAAAAACCATTCGTAAAGCCATTCAGCAGTATAAAGATTTAGCTATTTTTATATTTGCTTATTTTTTTGGATAAGGCATAGGGGAAGAGATTGATTATTTCGTTTTATAGATAACACAATTATTAAACGATGAATGATGAACGATTAATGATGAATTCATCATTAATCATTTATCGTTCATCATTGCTACAGGCTTATCCATAAAAAAATGTAACGTATGAATAAAGACAATTACATAACACTTATTTATAAAAAGCTCAAAAAGGAAATCAGTCCTGAAGAGCAAGCTGACCTTGAAAAATGGGTTGGAACAGCTAGCGAAAATGCACAGCTACAAGAACAATTAACCGAAAATTGGCAACTCAGTAAAACTGCGCTACCGCCGATTACTATTGATGCTAAAAAAGATTTTCAAGGGTTTAAAAAGCGAATGCAACAGCATCAAGCAGCGAATACACGCAATACGAAAAAAAAGGAAGCGGTCATTCGCCCGATGAATAGTCGTCGAAGGTTCTTGGCGATTGCAGCGGCGATTGCTATTCCATTAATGGCTGCATTATGGGTCTTTCTGCCAGCCCCTGCTGCCCCAATAACGATAGCGCAGACTGCAACAGGAGAAACAAAAGTGATTCAATTAAAAGATGGGTCAACCGTTACCTTAAACGAAAATACTACTTTTACTTATCCTGAAACTTTTGCCGCTACTGACCGGCAAGTGGTATTAAATGGAGAGGCTTTTTTTGAAATTGCTAAAGATGCTACTCGCCCCTTTGAAGTACAAACCGAAAAAGCTAGCATCAAGGTTTTAGGGACAGTGTTTAATGTTAGAAGTATTGCCACAGAACCAAAAATTGAAGTGAGTGTAGAGGAAGGGAAGGTACAATTCAGTAGTACGCTAGCTGGAAAAGGGGTTCTATTAACCGCAGGAGAAATCGGTATTTATGATTTAGACAAAAATGAAATTACCGAAAGTAAAGTCAATCATAAAAATGCAAGTGCGTGGAAAACAAAATCTTTAACCTACAAAAATGAACCCCTAAAAACGGTTATTGCCGATTTAGCCCAACATTTTAA
This sequence comes from Bacteroidota bacterium, assembly GCA_017857395.1. Taxonomy (GTDB): domain Bacteria; phylum Bacteroidota; class Bacteroidia; order Chitinophagales; family Saprospiraceae; genus JAFMDF01. The sequence continues at coordinate 13,236 of JAFMDF010000061.1, forward strand.
AGTTAAAGTAAGTATCACCAATGAAGCGATGAAAGATTGTCGCATCACTGCTCGGTTCGGTGAAGCTACGCCTAAGAGTGTATTGGATTATATTGTAGATGTTTATCAAATGGAGTTGACGGAAATAGATGGGCAGACTTTTGTATTGAATGGTGGGGTTTGTGAGTAAAATTGCCCCTATCAGCTACTTCAAAATATCTGATAGGTAAGGTCAATTTGAATCGAGGTAGCTGATTTTTTGGAAGTAAAGTCAACTTGAATTTGACGTATTAGACACTTTGAAAGTCTATCGACACCCCATATCTTTTAGGTGTAAAAGGAGCTTTAGCTTCGGTTCTGTCTGTAGATATATTGTCTTAACCGTTTTTTTAGGGGCGTAGCCTCGGAACGGTTAATTTACGGGGTCGGAGCGATGCTCCTTTAAAGCATTTTTGCGTTCTTTACTATTTTCTACAGACAGGAGCAGGGCTAAAGCCCTTTTTTAGCACCGATTTAAAAACTTGTGAAGTGTCATTAGACTTTGAAAGTGTCAGATACGAGAGACAATATTAGTTTGTGGCAAAACCATTCGTGATAAAGTAAAAACTAAAATCATCAATCCTTGTCCATATTAAATAAGAATTTCTATCGTAACAAAAATCACTACTCAACTACTTGGGCAGTGATTTTCCCGTTCTTAACCTTCTTTTGTCTGGAATTACAGGCACAATCTCCGCTCACTAAAATCATTAATTTTGAAGTAACCAACACCCCAATTGCAGATGCCCTAATTGATTTAAGTGAAGCAGCAGATATTAACATTGCTTTCCATCCTAATTTATTCAGTAAAGCACAAAAAGTTAGTGGCATATTTAAGCAAAAAACGGTGGGTTTTATCTTAAAAAAATGTTTGGCACAAACGCGCATCACCTATAAATTGGCGGACGGTCACCTCATCTTATACGAAAAACCACTCGAATCCTATACTATTAGCGGTTATATTCAAGATGCAAAAACAGGCGAACGACTAGTAGCCGCCACGATTTGGGAAGCCAATTCTGGCAAAGGCGGCACCACCAATGATTATGGTTTTTTTAGTTTAAAAATACCCGAAGGCAAAGCTACTTTACAAGTTTCTTATATAGGCTATCAAGGGTTGACCAAAACCATTAATTTAAGCAAGAGTCAAAAAATTCAACTCAATTTAGTCCCTTCTATTACTTTAACCGAAGTCATTGTCACCGCTAATAATTTGACGGAAACAGAGGTACATTTAAGTTTGGGAAAAGGGGAAACAGTCAATTTACAAAATTTATCCGCTAGTATTGCACTAGGGGGCGAGCCAGATATTTTGCAGGCTATTCGAGGGAAAGGAGGCGTTCAAAGTGGAGCAGACGGCATTGGTGGCATAAGTGTTAGAGGTGGCAATGTGGACCAAAATTTAGTTTTAATGGATGGGGTACCTATTTACAATCCTTCTCATACCTTAGGTTTATTCTCGGTATTCAATACACATATCGTTAAAAGTGCAGCCATGTTAACTGATGGTTTTTCTGCTAAATATGGTGGCAGACTTTCTTCCGTATTGGATGTTCGAGTAAAAGAGGGTAATACCAAAGAATGGACAGGTGTAGCAGAGATTGGCACATTAGTTACTAAATTAATCCTAGAAGGGCCTATTCAAAAAGATAAAAGTGGGCTATTAATTGCCCTAAGGCGAACCCATATAGATCCCTTTTTAAATAATATTAGTACCAGAAAAAAAGCTAAAAAATTTGAAGAAGGGCAAATCAATTATTTCTTTTTTGATATTAATGCTAAATTTCATCATCGTTTTTCTAATAAAGACCAACTATTTTTTAGTTTTTATAAAGGGCAAGATAAATTTGAAGACAATAGTGTTTACGAATACGAAGATATTGACTTTGATGAGTATGAATTTCAAGAACAAATCCAAGAAATTGATTGGGGGAATGAAATAGCGGCATTGCGTTGGAATCATTTATTTGGAGCACAACTTTTTTCTAATACCACTTTTACCTTAAGTCAATATAAATATAATAGCCTGAATATTTCGGACATCCTTACAGATGATGCCGAAGGATTTTATGCTTCGTATGACTATATTACATTTAAGTCTAAAATAAGAGATGCAGGTTTAAAAATAGATTTTGAATACTATCCCGCACCTACTCATCAAATATTATTTGGCGGCGGCTTCCTTTTTCGGACTTTTGAATCTGGTTTAGCGGATTTGATTTTAGATGATATAGATAATCAAGCAGATTTTGAAAATGCCCCTTTTCAAGTGGATGAATCTTATGCCCCACCACTTTTCAAAACACAAGAAGTCAATTTTTATGTAGAAGATAAGATAGCTATCTCAGACAAATTTTCCCTTTTGGCTGGACTACATTTAGCTGCTTTCTTTACGGATGGGGAAACTTATACCATTCCACAGCCTCGACTACAGGTAAAGTGGCAATTCACTCCTACTATAAATACTGCTTTTTCGGTAAGTAAAATGGCACAAGCACTACATATCCTGAGTGAAACAGGTGGCGCTTTACCAAATGATTTATGGGTGCCGTCTACCCGAAATGTACAACCAGAAACGGCTTGGCAGGCAGCTTGGACGACTCATTTTACTATTCAAAAAAATTGGGGGCTTGAAATAGATGTTTTTTATAAAAAAATGAATCATCTGATTACCTATTTCGACATACCTGCACTTCCTAATCTAGCCGAATTTGACCCTACTGATTGGGAAAATGAAATTACCAATGGGCAAGGAAAAAGTTATGGTTTTAGTACTAGTTTAGTTAAAAAGGCAGGTCAAACAACGGGGCAAATTAATTATGCTTACACTGTTTCGGAAAGGCAATTTGAGGATAATAATGATGGCATTGCTTATCCTTTTCGTTATGCACATCCACATGAAGTTAAAATGAATGTAAAGCATCAAATTACGCCAACTATTGCTGCTTCTGCAAGTTGGCAATATGGTTCTGGGCAACCTTACTCTTTAGTATCGACCAACTATAGATTTCCTCCCTTGAGTAATACCTCTGATGTAGCCAATGAGCGAATTGGTACTATTAATGGTAACCGATTACCTGCTTATCATCGGTTAGATGTGGGCGTTTATTTCCAATGGGAAACACAAAAGGTGAAGCAAACTCTCAATTTGGGGGTGTATAATTTATACAATCGAAAAAATCCTTATTATCAATATTTACAGGAAGATTCTGGAGAACCAGAAACGGATGGATTGAAACAACAGAATGCTTTGCCTTTATTGCCTTCTTTGTCTTATCGAGTTGTTTTTTAACGAGTATCATTTAGTTTTTGGTAGTGCAATCTATGTTTACTATGTGTCTTAACTATTGTGACTATGTGGTAAATTCTGAAGATAAAAATCACTGAAAAGCAATCGTATGCCCCACAAATTCAGCATCATCATCAATGATTAAATCGTCTTGTCGGCGAATGGCAATACCACAAGGTTCGTGGGTATAAAAAACGCTTGGTTGATACCGATGTTCTTTTCTGTCCACATTAAATTTAGCTAATTCTTGATAGACTTTATCAAAATCTTCGTAGTCTCCTTCTGTTTCATATTCGGGGTCGCTGTCCCCATCATAATAGGCAATATTTTCGCCCATTCTTCCAAAAACTGGTTTGCTGACATAAAAGTTAGCAGGAAAATCCTTTGCATCTAAAGTCGTTTTTAGTAAATATGGATTATATGGTTCCAAATCATACATAAACTTAGCAATGGCTTTCGATTGCAATAACATGGTATAAGCAGGATTTAAGATAATCCCCAATTCATTGGTCACAATACTTGTTAAAATATCCATTAACTCAGGTTCTTCATAAGCAATGAATTCCCAAGGAATAAATTTATAAAAGAAGTCATATCGTTGATAATGTGCTTCATTCAATTCTATGAAGATGCCTTCTTCAGGAGAAAAAATAATTTTGTCGAGCGGCATTAATTGCACATCTTCAAAACCTGCTTTTTCTGCTGCTTTTACAATGATATCCACATTTAATAAATCCTCTTCGTGGTCTAAAGTAGAGATTAAAAGGGTCTTATCTTTTTTAGGATTGAGTTTAAGTATTTTTTCGAAATTTTCTGCCAAGGAATTGACTAAATCATTGAAAGGTTTTTCGGATAATTTATATTGTTCTTGTATCCAATGTTCTTCTTGCACGATGGTTGTTTCGGGCATTAAAGAACAAGTATCTGCATTAAATTCCAGCAATTTAATAGGAATACCATCAATACCACCCGCAAAATCAAAGCGATTCAGCAAGTGCATATCTCGATCGTGTTTCATGGAATATTTGATTATCTCAATCGCATTTTCTGGAATACCAGCTTCTTCCCACAAATCATTTTTAACAATTTGCTTAGCTGCTTTAAGACCTAATGCAGTTAATTCCGTTGCGGCTTCTTTAAATGCAGCCAATTCCTTTTTAGAAATACGGACAAAAACGTTACTTAAATATGCTTCGTTTTCACCTGCTTGCAACCAATCTAGCCCTTCTCTTTTAATGACATTTGAGTAGAGGGCTGCTGTATAAATGAGTCTGTTATCCACGAAATAGGGTTTATGCTAAATATAAAGGGAAGGGCTTGCTAAGAAATAGATGTGCTTAAAAAAATTTCAATTTTCAATTTTCAAACAAAATACGAGACACATTAAAGCGTCACAAAAGGCGAATTATCAAATCTTTTTCTAATACCTGTTTAGTTTAGCCGTCTGCCCATTTTGAAAATTGAAAATTGAAAATTAAATGACCAATTATCCACCAAAAGAACGAGTTGACCGACTACTACTTCCGTATCCAGATTTACCAGAACTAGGTTTTGCAGTACGGGTTCTAGTAGCCGTTCTGTTTAAAGATTGTCCTGCATTCTTAGTGGTTTTATCATAAGCTTGCTTACTAGTATAAGCACCAGGTTGAGGCCGTCTAGCAGCACTTCTACCAAAACCGCCCATATTTCGAGCAATCATATAACCAAATAGTCCATAAGAAGCTGCTTGCATGACAGAACCACTTCTACCCGTATAGCCTGTTTGTTCCATGAGTCTAGCTTCTGCTAAGGTAAACGTATCAGCAGTCGTATCTAAATAATTGGCGATAATTAAACTACCTGCGGTATCAGGAATCGTAATTTCGTCATCAATTTTAAATAGATCGGTTTCAACTTCTTTGACGACCGTAATTAAGCCTTGAGTTGGTAAAACAACTTCTTCATATTCTACTTCGCCAGAACCACCACAACTATAAAGAAAAGTTACTGCGAAAAGGGCATAAAAAGCATATTTTAAAAATGCTAAGTTTTTCATTTGAAAAAGGTTTGGATGTAAAAATATTTGTAATAGCACAAATATAAGCCCAAAATTAAAATCAAAAAATGTATATGGTATTTTTTAAGATAAAGACCTTAATTAATTCGTCTAAACTCCTTTTAAACATCCATTATTTTCCGCCAAGGCTGCGCTTCCTCTAATTGGTACGATATATCCAGTAATAATTTTTCTTGTCCATGATTTCCCCAAAGCATCATTCCAATAGGTAAATCTGTTTTTTCATCGTGCGTTAAAGGCAGAGAAATAGATTTTTGCTATAGAATTACAAAGAAGGCTTAAAAAAGCGGGAAATAACACCATTTCGTTGGCTGCTCATCCAGGTAATTCCGATACTGAATTAAGTCGATATTTACCTAAATGGGCAATGCTCATTTCCCCTATAATTATTCCATTTTTTACCCATAAACCAGCTAAAGGTGCATTGCCTATGCTTCGAGCAGCGTTAGATACATTCGCAGTTGGTGGAGATTATTATGGGCCAAATCACCCTAGAGAATATAAAGGGCCACCTGTTAAAGTAAAACCAAGGCGAAAGGCTATGGATAAAGCATTAGCCCAACAATTATGGTCAGTTAGTGAAGCATTAACTAATTGTAAATATAATTTATAAAGAATAGCCTTTATTCCAAAAGGCGTAGTACTTCCAGAACTTGGAGTTCTGGAAGTACTTTCCATACGATTTATTTTAGAATAAACATGTTATAGTCATTTGACTAAAGTAATTATCCCTCCATATCCGCTAATTGGATACAAACCGCCAAAATCTCGGTGGCTTTTTCTAAATCGCCTATAGCAGGTAAAGAAGGCGCAATTCTAATATTTCTATCTTCTGGGTCATTTTTGTAAGGAAAAGCAGCACCTGCGCCTGTTAATTTCACCCCAGCTTCCGCAGCCAATTGAACTACTTTTTTAGCTCGATTCGGTCGAGTATTTAAACTAATAAAGTAACCACCTTGAGGGTTATTCCAATCTGCCATGCCTGTTCCACCTATTTCTTTCTCCAAAACAGATAAGACCATATCAAATTTAGGGCGAAGAATAGCCGCATGTTTCGCCATGTGTTGATGAATTGCGTCCATGGATTTAAAAAATCGAACGTGTCGCAATTGGTTCAATTTATCAGAACCAATTGTTTGTATTTTCATGTGTGATCTTACCCAGTCCATATTATTCGTACTTCCGCCCATCATCGCTACCCCCGCTCCAGCAAAAGTAATTTTGGAAGTAGAACCAAATAAGAAAACTCTATCGGGATTACCCGCAGCTTGACAAGCCTGTAAAATATTCGCTATAGTTGGTTGTTCGGCATTTAAATGATGTACCGTATAGGCATTATCCCAAAAGATTCTAAAATCATTGGCTGCTATTTTCATGGTTGCCAATCTATTAACCACTTCATCAGAGCAAATCCCACCAGTTGGATTCCCATATTTAGGAACAATCCATATTCCTTTGATAGCAGGGTCATTGGCTATTAAGGCTTCCACCTCATCCATATTTGGGCCATTTGGGCCATTCTCCACCCTGATTGCTTCTATGCCTAAATGGTGGCAAATATTAAAATGTCTATCATAACCAGGAGCAGGGCAAATAAATTTTGGTTTTTGTTGAATCCATGGTCCTTTATCTGTAAAACCATGAAGCATCGCATTCACCATGGTGTCGTGCATCAAAGTCAAACTACTATTTCCACCAATAATTATTTCCGATTCTTCCACTTCTAAAAAAGCAGAAAACAAGGTTTTTGCTGCTTTCAAACCATCTAGGCCACCATAATTTCGGCAATCAACACCTTCTTCAGAGGTATAATTATCTGCCCCTACTAATCCAAGCATTGGCAAACTCAAATCCAACTGTTCTGGACTAGGTTTCCCTCTCGTCATATCTAAATTTAACCCCTGATTCTTTAATGCTTGATACCTCTTTTGTAATTGTGTTATTGTCATGATTATATTATTTTTTAAAAGAAGGCGCAAAATTAATAAGGTTGAATGAATTTAACGCATCTTTTCAAAAATGATTTTAGGAAGCTGCGCTATTCTTTGTGCTTGGTTACGAGTTACGGGTTGCGAGTTGTGGATTGTGGGTTTGTATACGATTTCACTTAAATTATGAAGAATTAGTTAAATTTTGACCATTGTTCATCAGCTAAATAATTAATATTTTTTAGATGTCAGAAGCCAGATTGAAAATTATCCCTCTTTTAGCTGATTATCTAACATACTCTAATTCTACTCATTTTTGAACTCGTTCCGATTTATATCGGAATAACTCGGATTCCTTATAATAAAAAATCCGTTGGTTGGCTAATCCATTGGGGATTTTAGTGCTTCCCAACAGATTAGTCAACCAACGGATTAATATTACGGTATTCGTTAATCTTGTAAATTATAAAACATCCACTTTGTCTCGATTCAAATAAACAGTAATTTTCTTAAACAAATCTTCTGGGACAAAAGGCTTTAACACACAATCATCCATACCAAATTCAGCAAATTTATTATCCCTTGCCAAATGTGCATGGGCAGTCATTGCCAGAATAGGTAGGTTTGCTATTTTTTCTGGCATTTCTTCCCTAATATATTTTGCCGTTTCATAGCCATCCATCACTGGCATTTGAATATCTAAGAGAATGATGTCAAATTCATCTTTCTTCAGTTTCTCAATGGCTATTTTTCCATTTCCAGCTATTTGTAATTTCATATTTTTCCACTTTCGAGTCAAGGTCTTTTTAGCAACCAATTGATTCATTTTGTGGTCTTCTACTAGCAATAAGCTAAAAGCAGCATCCTCATCAATGATAATCTCATCTTCGCCATCTCCTAAATCATCTTCCATATCCGCTTTCCCAATCTCAAAAATTAAGTCAAAGAAAAATTTGGACCCTATTCCAAATTCGCTGGTAGCATCAATTTTTCCTCCTTGCTGCTCTACTATATTTTTACAAATAGATAAACCTAGTCCTGTTCCTTCAAAAATTCGGTCTTTAGCACGGATTCTAGTAAAGGATTCAAAAACTGCTTCAATTTTGCCTTCAGCAATTCCTATTCCAGAATCTTCGACTAAAAATTGTAATTGAGCACCATCGGCTATGTCATATAATTTTTTAACATAAATTTTCACAAACCCGTCATCTGTAAATTTGATAGCATTTCCGACCAAATTATACAAAACTTGATTTAGTCTTAATTTATCGCCGACTAAAAATTGAGGAATATCTTCTCCATAAATCACTTCAAAATAAAGGTCTTTTTCTTGGGCTTTATATTGCATGACATTCACTAGATTGTCTAGCAATTCATGTAAATCAAAATTATTATTTTCAAAAACAATTTTTTGGTTCTGCATCGCAGAAATTTCCAAAATGTCATTGACAATTCCCAATAAAATTTCTGAAGACTGTTTGATAGAAGAAACTAAATTCAGTTCTTCCCCTATCAACCCCATATCAATCAAGATATTACTCATCCCCAAAATAGCATTCATGGGCGTCCGCATTTCATGACTGATACTCGCAATAAATTGCTCTTTCATCTTAGCGGATTGCGCAGATAAATCTCTTGCTTTACGCAATTTATCTGCCTGAATTCGTTCTGTTATATCTCTGACGATACAATTGTATCCGACAAAATCTTCGTCTACCAAAAGGTTAGCAGTCAACAAACAAGTCCTTACATCACCCCGTTTATTAGCGATTTGAATAGAAAAATCTTTAATGGATTTTTTAACTCTTAATTTCAGTAAAAATTCATTTTTCTTTTCAGGCGTATAATAAGATTCGTGTAAATCCTTTAGTTGGAATAATTCCTCCGAAGTATAGCCAAATAATTCTCCTGTAGCTTGGTTGAAATCAATAAATTTCCCTTCAAACGTACAGATATAAATAGCATCTTTAGATTGGGTAAAAATTTCTTGATACCGTTCTTTACTTTTGGTTAAACCGTCCTCTGCTCTTTTTCTTTCCGTAATATCTTGTACAATTCCTTGCACTTCATGTCCATTCTCTCCTGATTTCTTTTTAGTACAGAGAATGAACATGTGTCGTTCACCAATATTCGGTGCTTTAATCGTTACATCTCTTTTAACCTCTCCCTTCGCTAGCGTTTCCTGATGTATATCATTAAAGAAATAAAATGGATTATTTTTATCTTGAAGGTCAGCATATTTATAATTGGTCGTAGTAGGTAAACCAAAAATTCGATACAATTCATCAGAAGCGGAGAAAAGTCCTTCTCCATTTGAGCATTCCCAATGGCCAATATGCGCAATACTTTGAGTAAGTTCGAGTCGTTTAATAACCTTATTTCGCTCAATAGAAAACCGAAGCGATTTCGCTAATAATTCTGTATCAAAAGCTCCTTTGACTAAAAAATCTTGGGCACCCGCCTTAACTGCATTTAGACCAATGCTTTTATCTGCCAAACCTGTTAAGACAATTACATTATTATTAGGAAAACGGTCAAGCAATTGTTCCAAAGTTTCAAAACCTTGGCTATCAGGCAAATACAAATCTAATAGGATTGCACCAAATTCCTCGCCTTGCGCAAGTAATTCCATCCCTTCCGCTAAAGTAGTTTTATTGATAATATCACATTGCACCAAGTCCGATTCTTCCAATAATATTTCAACTAATCGAGCATCACCAGGATTATCCTCAATTAAAAGTATTTTGTCTTTGCTAATAGTATCTGAGCGTGTAGCTGTATAGTCTTCTACGTGTGTCATTATAACCAAATTAAGAAGTAACGAGATAAAGTCGTTTGAAGTAACTGAATTATTAATCCAACAAAGTCAATGATAAATTATACCATTTAGCAATATAATCATTTCTGAAATTAAAAATCCAGTTCTTAACCTAATACAGTATAAGAAATTAGAGATTCAATGCAGTAAAATAATGATTACTAATTAATCAGTTATCCAAAATTAACCAGCATATCCTATTACCTATCTAAATTATGAATACGCTAATTTAGGGGGAAACTTAACGATGGAGAACCAATAGTCTTGAATTTGTTGAATCGCATCCAAAAATTCTATAAATTCAACAGGTTTTTGTACAAAACTGCTAACATGTAATTGATAACTTTTTAAGATATCTTCTTCGGAAGTCGAAGTAGTTAACATAATTACCGGAATAATTTTCAAAGCATCATCTTGCTTAATCATTTCCAATAATTCCAAACCTGTTACTCTTGGCATATTAATATCTAAAAGTATTAAATCAGGCGTTGGTGCGTCCGCATATTCTCCTGTTTTTTTTAAAAATTCGTAGCCTTCTTGTCCGTCTCGACAAACATTAATTTTGTTTGCAAGTCTAGCATCCGAAAAGGCTTTTTTGATAAGTACAATGTCACCTTCATTGTCCTCAACCAACAAGATTTGAATCGAGTGGTACATATTTCTCATTTATTAGGCTTTTACTTATGGTAAAATAAAATGTTGTTCCTTCATTTAATGTTGATTCAAACCAAATTTTTCCACCGTGTCTAGCAATAATTTTTTTACAAAGTGCCAAGCCAATACCTGTCCCTTCATAATCCTCTCTCCTATGCAGTCGTTTGAATATTTCAAAAACTTTAGTTTCATAACGTTTATCAATACCGATTCCATTATCTTTCACAAAAAACATCAGCTCTTTAGGACTATCCTCATAACCTATTTCGATTTCAGGAGTGTCCTTATTAAACTTGAGGGCATTTGTAATTAAGTTAAAAAAGACTATCCCTAACTGATCAGGTTCGCAATAAACCTCCTTAGGCATTTCCAAAATATTGACCGCAGCTTTAGTTTCGGTTATTTTCCGTTTTAAACCAAATAACTTTGCTTCTATTATCCTATCTAATTTTATTGTTCTTAGCGCTGATTCCTTTCTGCCGACTCTAGAATATTTTAATAAATTTTGAATCAATTTAGACATTCTATTCACCCCATCTACTATGTATTTAATATATTCCTTCCCTTCTTCATCAATTTTATCTCGGTACTGTCTTTCTAGTAATTGCACAAAATTGCCGACCATTCGTAAGGGTTCTTGTAAATCATGGGAAGCAATGTAAGCAAATTGTTGTAAGTCTTGATTTGATCGGCGCAACTCTAAGTTGGATTGTTGTAAATCCACCGTCCGAACTTTTACTTCCTTTTCTAGTTTTTCATTTAATAATTTTAATTCAATAATTAAATCCTTAATCTTTTCCTCTTGTAATTTCTGTTCATTAATATCTTCGAGCATTACAACCTCACTAATCTTCTCCCCATTTTCATCTCTTAGAATAGAAATATTAAGATTCGCCCAAAATTGTTCCCCTGATTTTCTTTGATATTTATTAAGTAATGAAAAATGGTCTTTCCCACTCTCAGAAAAAAATAAATATTCCTTTATATGAGATTCTAAATAATCTGGACTACAAATATCTTCAATGTTAAGCAAACCAACCTCCTCTTGGGTATATCCAAAAATATCACAAACCTTTTGGTTAACATCATAAAAGGGTCTTTTGAAATCATCTAATAGGACAATTCCCAGTGGACTATCTTCAAAAAATCTTCTGAATCGAGTTTCACTTGCTGCCAATTTTTTATCCGCATGATTCTTTTCGGTAACATCTCTATAATTATAGACTCTACCAACAATTTCTCCATCAAAAATCTGAGGTTGCGTATGGCTCTCTACTATCCTACCATCCAATAAATAAACTACATGAAAAGTTTCGATAGACGAATTTTGTGCTACAGCAGCAAAACCTGCTAATATTTCTTCTTTATTTATAACTTTTGATAAATTAGATTTGGTTATTTTTTTGATACTTCCTGTTTTTAATACTTCTTCCAAGTTCCACATTTCTAGGTACTTCTTGTTATATCCCGTAATTTCCCCCTCAATACTAACAATCAAAGTAGCATCTTTTGTGGCATTTAATGCTGCATTTTTTAAAGAAATGGCTTTCCTTAATTCTAATTCCCTATTTTTTCTATATTCAAAAGTGATATGTATGATCAAATAATTGGCAATTAGGGCAATTAAGATAATTATTATCGAAGTGATTATTGGAAATTCACCCTCCCCAGAAACAACTGTTTTTTGAGACAAAAAGGCAAAAGCGACTACATTTAAAGAAGTAAAAATTAGGTGACCTATCTGCATCTTTCTGTTCTCTTCATGAAGATAAATCAATAAAAAGGTAATCGTCCCATAAATTAAATAATTAGCATGAAGAACAGGTCGCTGGGTAGCTGCAAAAGTAATTCCCAGTGGTATAATAATACTAGCAATATGCCAGCCTAATTTAGGCCGCTTCCAATAACTTAAAAAAGGTAGCCCTATAAATACTATCATTAATATAAATGGTCCTTGAAAGGCACTTTTCGTATATCCTGTAAGAATTCTTAGTAGAAAGGATACCAAAAATCCAATTAGACAAAACATATAGGCTTTGTTCATCAGTCTAATTTTGGCATTCTCCTGTTCACTACGGTCATTAGAAGTACCCCAAGCAGCATAATTTTCCCAGTACTGTTTCAATAAATTGACCATGCCTTTAGATAATTAAGCAAATTTATATTGGTGATAGTAAGAAATATTACTGTTTTAATACTTGATACACAAGTTCTTAAAGGTATGTTCACTAAGAGATAAAGTCACTAAGTAAAAACCAAATAAGAATAGATACCATATAATTAAAAAAATACGGGGAATATTAATTAGGGAGGGAATTATATCTTTACTCCTTCTATTGCAAAAAAAATACCAAAGGTTACGCTTTTTCAAAAATTACTTGGGAATCTAAAAATAAAGAAAATCTTAGCGCTTATTAATCTAGCATAGTTTTTGTTTTACTTTTACTAATTCACCTCCCTACTTCCCTCCCTAATTATAAACTACTATTTAATCTAAGTTGCGTTAAATTATTGTATTGTTAAAATCTACCTTTAGTCAATATTTTCGGTCATTTTAACAATACAACAATATAACAATATAACAATAAAGCAATATAGCCATTTGGATTTTCCGCAACTCAGGTTATTTATTTCAAAATCATCTACAATCTAATAGTCTATGCAATCAAAATTAATCTTCACTATATCTTTAGAGACTTTAAGTCACCAAATTCAAAAAACTATTCAAGATGAATTTCAGCCTACATTAGCAATTATATTTGCCTCTCCTGCAATGGGTTTAGAGGCATTGAGGGTACTATTTAATAAAAATAATATTCAAATAATCGGAGCTTCAACGGCAGGAGAAATCGGTAATACGGCTATCCAAGGAGCGGGGATTTCTTTACTGTTACTTGACCCGCCAACTTCTCATTTTAAAATTATACAACGGGAAGCCAACTATGAATCATCTCCAGAAATAGGCGTACAAATAGCACAAGTAGCACAAACCTATTTTAAGAACCCTGCTTTTATCATGGTTTTTTCTATGAATATTTGTGGAGATACAATGATAGATGGTATTTCCAAAACGTTAAATGGGTATCCCTCCATTTTCGGAGGAATGGCAGGAGATGATATGAAAATGAAAGAATCTTATACTTTTTCTAATGAAAAAGTTAGCTCCAATTCAGTTACTGTTTTGATATTAGATAATGACAAAATAGCAGTAGAAGGCATGGCTTTGTCTGGCTGGCAACCAATTGGATTAGAAAACAAGATAACTAAAGCCAATAATAATATTATCCACGAAATAAATGAAGAACCAGCGCTTGATGTAGTAAAACGCTATTTTGGAGATTATTTTGCTAATTCTTTAAATGAAGATTCCTTATCTTTAGGCATAGCTCAATATCCATTACAAATTATTCGAGAAGATTCCTATGTCCTAAGAGCAGCTTTAGATTCCAATGAAAGCGACGGTTCTCTATTGATGGCAGGTCCAGTAACGACAGGGGATTCTTTCCGTTTTTCTATTGCACCCGGCTTCGAAGTAGTAGAGGATACCATCCAAGGATTTAAAGATTTCGCTAAAGAAAAGCCTGAAGCAGATGCCTTATTAATGTTTTCTTGTGTTGCTAGGCACATGTCTCTAGGACCAATGATTGAAGAAGAAATAGAAGGTATTTACAACGTTTGGCAAAAGCCTATGGCAGGTTTTTTTACGTATGGTGAAGTAGGTCAACAAAGTACAGGAACTTCTCATTTCTATAATGAAACTTGCAGTTTAGTGCTTTTGAAAGAGCTATAAAATTTATTTTTTTCATCAGACAAATTTAACTTAAAAGCTCATGCAAGGAGCAGAGAATTCGCAGAGAATTATAAATGAAAAAATTGTGTTCTTTGTGAAACATAAAAAATAACATGAGCCAAGTAAAGTTATAACAGACTGTCAATCAGGGCTGTTTTTAATTTTAATTATTCACTTTGTGAGTTCAGCCAACTTTGCGTGATTATCTTTGTCAAACTGCTTACTAATACAAAAACAAAGTTTCTAAAATAAACATCAAATTAATTTACAAAATGTCGAAATACGCCCTGCTGTTAAAACAATTGGAAGAAAGTTTACTTCCTTACCTCAAAGAAGAGCAGGCTAAGGATTTATTAACAGAACAATTAGCAAAACTCAAAAAGGAATTTATTAAGAATGAATTTAAGGTAAAGAGAACGATTCAAGATAAACAGATAACTAAGCAAATTTTAGAGCATACCATTACAGAATTAAAAATTCAAAGTGAAAATTTAAAGCACCAAAAAGCGCTGACAGAAGAACAAACCGCCTTTAAAGAACAATTATTTGCTAATGTAAGTCATGAACTACGCACCCCCTTACATGGTATTTTAGGAATGAGTCACCTGTTAGAAAATTCTACTTTAGACAAAGAACAAAGAGGATACACGGAAATCATTCGAAGCTCTGCCGATAATTTATTAATAATTATCAATGACTTATTAAATCTTTCCAAAATTAATGCGGGTAAAACACTTTTATTAAACGAACCTTTTTCTTTTGAAAATTTATTAACCGATTTAAACGGTGTTTTAACATTTAAAGCTAAAGGCAAAGGGCTAAATTTAGTTATTACGAACCCACCCAATATGCCCAAGTTCTTGATGGGAGATAGAACTCGACTTTATCAAATACTAATCAATTTGTTGAATAATGCCATTAAGTTTACAGAGAAAGGCTACATCGCTTTAAATGTTTATGTATTAAGGAAAAATGAATCCACAATTGATTGTCAATTTGAAATAAAAGATACGGGGATTGGGATTAAAACAGGTCAATTAAATAGTGTTTTTGATAGTTTCACGCAACTACTAGATAGTAAAAAAGAAAATAGTTTAGAAGGTGTTGGATTAGGACTTAACATCGTTAAAAAATTAGTCCAATTAATGAATGGAAAAATAAAGGTTAAAAGTAAAGTTGGGCAAGGAACAACCTTCTCCCTAAATTTATCTTTCGACATTCCCGCTGCATCGGCTATCAAAAACCTAACACTCCATAAGTCTGCTATCGTCATTCCTACTGCTTGGCAAGATAAAAAAATATTATTAATTGAAGATAATGAAGCTAACTTAGTTTATGCGCAAAATCTATTTGCTGGTGGGCATATTACATTAGACATCGCCAAAAATTTATCAATCGCCTATCACAAAGTTGGGCAACAATTATATGATTGTATTTTATCTGATGTAAAATTACCTGATGGGAATGGGTTTGAGTTAATTGCAAAATTAAGAGGAGACCACAGCGCCATTAACCAAAGAACGCCAATTATGGTGCTTACGGCAAGTGCAAATGACAAGGAAGCCGATTATGCTAAAAAATTAAATGTTCAAAGCTATATAGGTAAACCATTCCCCCCTCAATTAATTATAAGTGAAATGAAAAAGATTTTTAAAGATAATAATGTGACCATTTCTAGTTTGCAAACTATGCAACGCCCAGCTAAAAACCGCTCTCCTGAGCCCTATTTTGCTCATTTAGAAAAGAATTTCAAAAATAAGCCGAGCTTGCAAATCGAAATGTTTGAAATATTTCTAAATCAATTACCTATGGCAATAAAACAAATGGGTAAAGGATTGGCAGAAAACGATTTAAAGGTTTTTCATTATGATGCACACCGAATAAAATCCACCATCAATATTATTGGCTTACCTAAACTAAAGCCGTTAATTACCAAGATGGATGAATTTTGCTATAAAAAAATAAATATAGACCAACTTCCTGAATTGTATACTCAATTTAAAATGCAAGCGGAGAAGGATATTAAAATAATTTTAGCACGAAAAGAAGAACTTTTAGTGGCTAGTTAGGCATCCAAATCATAAATCACAATTCTGTCACGTAAAAACTAGATGGATTTATGATTCGTGCTGTATGAATTGTGATTTATGATTTTTGCCGAGAATTACTTACTCCGTATTAATGCCTAAAAGTCAATCGTTCCCCCTTTTTATCTTCAAAGAATTGTCCATCTTGGTAAGCTAAATGTCCACTAACAATCGTGTGGCTCACTTTACCTCTCAAAAATTTATTTTCAAAAGGAGACCATCCACATTTATAATGAATATTTTTTTTCATTACTTTCCATTTTTTATGCACATCGACAATCGCTAAATCTGCCCAATACCCTTCTCGAATATACCCCCTATCCTCTACTTTAAAACAAATGGCTGGTGCATGACACATTTTTTCTACAATTCGTTCTAAACTAATTTTTCCTTTATGATAAAACCCTAGCATTATATTTAAGGAATGTTGTACTAAAGGAACGCCACCAGGTGCTTTAAAATACTCCGCACTCTTCTCTTCCCAAGTATGTGGCGCATGATCGGTGGCAATAATATCCAAACGATTATCCAGTAAAGCAGGGAATAATGCCGCTTGATGTTTTTTATCTTTTATAGCTGGATTACACTTAATTTGATTGCCTAATTTTTCATAGTCTTTGCTATTAAAGTGTAGATGATGCACACATACCTCCGCAGTTATTCGCTTCTCCGCTAATGGAATATCATTTCTGAATAAGTCCAATTCTTTTTTAGTAGAGATATGTAAAATATGTAATCTGGTGTTATGTTTCTTCGCTAAATCTACCGCAAAAGAAGAAGATTTATAACAACCTTCTACATTCCTAATAATGGGATGTTGGCGAGCATGCGCATTTTCTCCATATTTTGCTTTGAAGGCAGCTACATTGGTGCGAATCGTCTCTTCATCCTCACAATGGGTAGCGATTAACATGGGTACTTCTTTGAATAACCCCTCCAAAGTCTTTTTATTATCTACCAGCATATTTCCAGTAGAAGACCCCATAAATATTTTAACGCCACAGACATTTTTTGCATTCGTTTTCAATACTTCGGCTAAATTATCATTAGACGCGCCCATAAAAAAAGAATAATTTGCCAATGATTTTCTAGCGCCAATTTGATATTTATCTTCTAATAATTCTTGAGTTAATGTGTTTGGTATTGTATTTGGCATTTCCATAAAGGAAGTAGTTCCTCCTGCTACCGCTGCACGAGGTTCCGTATACAAATCTGACTTATGGGTCAATCCTGGTTCTCTAAAATGTACTTGATCATCAATAATGCCAGGGATGCAGTATTTACCATTTCCCGCTATTTCTATAGTTGCGGTTTTATCAATACTTGCCGCTATCTTTTCAATGCGCCCATTTTTGACATATATATCAGCAGTTGTGATTTTTCCCTCGTTGACTACTTTAACTTCTTTTATTAAGATTGTTTTAGACATATTCCTTATTTTCGGTTATAAAAGTAATGGCTGCAAATGTAAGCTAATTACAATTATTTTATGATCAATTTTTGCTTTACTGCTTTCCCATTTTTCAATAATTCTACTTGATACGTGCCTTTTACCAAATAAAAAGCACCATTATCTTTAGCAGCTTTTATTGTTTTCTTTTTCGCACCCTTTTTCAGCTCCATATTTAGACTTTTCTCTAATACTTTAACGCCCTTTTCCGCTAATGTCAAATCATAATCGGCATAGGTTAATCCCTTAACAGCATCCATCGTCATGGATTTTAAGGTAACGCCAGCTTCTGTTTGAATATTAATCGTTACTTGACCACTACTTTTGGTATAAAAAGGAATTTGTACACTCGGCTCATTGACTTTACTCCATATACTTCTTCGAGTTCCCCAGCGACTACTTTGCTTTATTTTATCAATAGCAAAGGCATAAATTTCGCTGGCTAATACAGTAGGTGTCAAAGCTTGTAATTGGGCTGCATCCGCTACATATATAGAACGCCCGTGAGTGCCCACCACCATTTCATCAGCAGTTGGATGAATGACGATATCATGAATCGCAACGGCAGGCAAATCTTTATCCATCAGCATATAAGACGCTCCTTGATCTAAAGAAATGTACAAACCATTATCTGTACCCACATATAATAATTGTTCATTTTTAGCATCATCCTTAATTGTATTAATTGGTTCAGCAGGCAAATTGGCGCCAATTGATTCCCAAGTTGTTCCATAATCTTTTGAGCGATAAAGATACGCACCAAAATCATCGAAGCGATATCCATTCAAAGCGGCATAAACCGTTCCTTCCTCATGTGCAGAAGCCCAAACTCTTGTTACCCATAGGTCTTTTGGCAAACCATCTGTGATTTGCTGCCATTGGTATCCACCATCTTTGGTTACCTGAAGGAGTCCATCATCTGTTCCTACATAAATTAGCCCAAACTTTAAGGGAGATTCGTGAATCGTTGTTAAGGTAGAAAAAGCAACATCTCCTTTTCTTCCTCCAGTTGTTAGGTCACCCGAAATCTCTTCAAAATCAGCCCCTTGTTTCATCGAACGATGCAGTTTATTCGAACCAAAGTAAATAATGTCTTGATTATGTGTAGAAATTTGAATCGGCGATTGCCAATTCCACCTTAACGGGCGGTCGCCTAATTCATGCTTTGGCGTAATGTATTGTCTATCTCCCGTTCTTGTATTTAATCTAAAATAATTACCAAATTGAAACCCCGTATACACCGTTTCATTATCTCTGGTATCTACCGCTACTTGCATGCCATCTCCACCCATTATTGCCTTATAAGGGTATTGCCCACTTCCATGCCAGCGAGTACTAGCTTTATAAGTACTTGGGCCCATCCAAACGCCATTATCTTGCAAGCCTCCGTAGATATTATAAGGTTCTTTTAAATCAACCGCTACCGCATAAAATTGACCAAGCGCAGGGGAATTGCATTTAATCCAATTTTCCCCATCATCGTAACTGATATTAATTCCGCCATCATTCCCTAAAATTAGATGCCCTGTTCGATTCGGGTTCACATAAAGGGCGTGGTGGTCAGCGTGTACATTATCTCCATTAATCGTTTTGAATTTTGCCCCCCCATCATCTGAGCGCAGCACTTGAAAACCTAGTAAATACACCTTATTAACATCATTCGGGGCAACTCTAATTTGGGCAAAATAATAGCCATAAGAAAAATGTACTGCTTCTAAATAATCTTCGTGTGTTCTTGTCCACGTTTGACCTCCATCATCAGATTGATAGACTTCTGCCCCTATAACAGGCGTGTCAAATAATAAAGAATTGGCATCTTCTAAGTACTCTGCTAAGGCTAAAGGTTTTATTTTATCTGTTTCCACCATTTTGCGCACTTTATCAGCGGAATATTTTTTAGGAAACCGATTATCTTTTAAAAACTTGCCTAATTTATCTTTTTCTAAAGCTAAAAAATCAGGCTTTGAAATCGTTTTTAAATCAGCTTTTGTTAACCCTTCTTCCGTTTTTTCATCTGCTTCTTTTTCTCGACGAAAGTAGTTATCTAAAACTGCATAAATTCTTGATTGTCCATTATTTGGATGAATGGTCAAACCAATTCTACCCACTCCTTCTCCATCGGGAAAGCCACTACTTTCCATAGATACTTTTGCCCACTTAGCTCCACCATCTGTACTTTTATAAATGCCTGAACCTACACCTGATTCTACAAAATCCCAAGCCCTTCTTTCTCTGTGCCAAATCCCTGTATACAAAGTATTTACATCATTCGGGTCAATCATTAAGTCAACTCCACCCGCATTTTCGTTCACAAAAAGCGTCTGTTGCCAAGTATTCCCACCATCCGTCGTCTTATAAACCCCTCTTTCTTTATTAGGAGAATATAAATGCCCTAAAGCTGCTACCCAAACGGTATTAGGGTCGGTCGGATGTTGGATAATTCGACCAATATGGTGCGTTTCTGCTAATCCTTTGTGCTGCCAAGTTTCTCCACCATCTTCACTTTTATACATACCGATACCCGCGTAAGAAGACCGGCTAGAGTTATTTTCTCCCGTTCCTACCCAAATAATATTTTTTGCCCAATCCACTGCAATATCACCAATGGTCAAAACTGCTTCTTTATCAAAAAGGGGGATAAAAGAAGCACCGTTATTAATCGTCTTCCACAAACCACCAGACGCATACGCTACATAAAAATGACTAGGGTCAATAGGAGAAACATCCACATCCACTACCCTACCACTAAAAACAGTTGGTCCAACATTTTTAAAAGGAATCGTATTGACTAGTGAAGCTTCTTTCAGGGCTTTACGCTGCTCAAAGGCCTGCATTCTTTTATCAGCCGTTGTATAAGCAGGTTGATTCTGCGCAATAATTAAAAAGGAGAGGCAAAGGAAAAACGATAAAAATAATAGCTTTTTCATATAAAGAAGTTGGTTTTAATTCAATAAGCAATTAAAACCTAAAGCTAGTATTTTTTATAGAAATTATGAAATCAAAGGAAACGATGAAATATAAACGATGAACAATAAATTCATAAAAAATTGACAACCAATGAATTAATTTTGAAATTTTGAGTACTTATTTTTTCAATTTTCTAAAAAGGCATTTTTCCCTCTTCTGTCATTCTAGCAGCTATCCCACTAGGATCACCAGGGCCATGTCCGCCAGTTTCGTAATCTTTACCTTTCCTCTGAATATAGACAATATATTCTTCCCATTTGTGATAGAGATAATACAAATGCCCCAATTCGTGAGATAAAGTAACCCCATCTTCGAATAAACGCAGATGCACCGTTAAGCCCTTATTACTTCCTCTCAGGCCAGGATAGGCATCCCTCACCGCAGGGCTACCAGAAGTAAAAACATTTTCGCATTTTGAAATAATGGACAAACCTGCAATAGTGGCATTTTTTCGCTCAGGAATAGACAACAGTCGATTAGAATAAATAGCGACTTCTAGTGGCGTTCCATCTAAGTTGGCTAACTTATTCATGGAATGCGCCAATTCAGGAAAATGTTCTTTTTGAAGAATCAAAGAAATTTCTGTAGAAACTGCCGGGATAATATATTCTCTAAAACGGAAAAAATTAGCGACTAATTCATTTCTTTTAGCATCAAATTTTCTCCAGTAAATCCGTTTTTCTTTGCGGGTTTCAAAAGTAGACGCTTTAAAAAATGCTCTTCTAGTCGTCTCAAATTCAAGTGGCTGTCCTCTTGTAATAGCTAAACACTCGCCCAAAGTCCTCAGATATTTTTCATAGTAAAATTTTAAATAAGCTATATCCCCATTTCGCATTAATTGCGTTTCAAAATAAGGATAATACCTATCTAAAAATTGATCTACATTCATATTTCGTTTCAGTGGATTGACAGGTGTTTGTGCATATTTTAGCGCAATGTCCATTTCACGGCTAACATCAAATTGGAGCGGTTCATTTTGGTCATTAAATTGAGGCGTAATTTCCGATACTAAATCAATCACTTCGGGGTGTCTAGCCAACAACTGTGCGGTAGCCGTCTGTGTGGCTATTCCCAAAAAAAGAAGGAGTATTAATTTGGGAAGATATGTGTGTGAAATATTATACATAAAAACGTTGAGATGGATGTTCTAAGAGATGATTGTCTACCCTACAGCATTTTTGTTACTCAACTCTAATTTATAAAAAAATAAATAAAATTTCCAGTTAATAGTTCAGCATTTACTGGAGAATTTTAGAAATTATTTCAAAATTAACCTTACTGCCTTTATTCTGCTAATTTAATTTCCGCTTTCTAAAAGCTTTTTGCCAGAATTGTCGTTGATAAAACAATCAGCAACCTACTTAATATTCCCTTTCGTTTTTGTAGCTTTGCACTATTTAGAGCGTCAGATAAAAAATTGATAATTATCCGTGTCCCTTCATTAATCCATGGTATTAATTTCTACCACGGATTAATGAAGGGACACGGATAAGAAACATTGTTAGACAGAATAACAATTTCCATTATATTCAATCTTTTAGCTGACTACCTATTAAATATATAATTCAACTATCTATATGAAAGATGTCATTGATTTAATTGGTAGGATTTTAATCTCCATCATATTTCTTTATGAAGCTTATGATTCTATGTTTTATTTTCAAGAAACAAAAGAAGTCATGACGGCTTATGGCGTTACTTCAAATCAAGATTTCTTGATTATTAGTTCTATAATCTGCCTAGTGCTAGGTGGTGTATTATTATTACTAGGTTATCGTTCTGGCTTTGGTTCTTTCCTCATTTTATTATATTGGATTCCTGTAACTTTTATTGCCCATTCTTTTTGGAATGATCCTCCCGAAGAACAGCGAATAGAAGCGATTCTATTTATGAAAAACCTTGCTATTATAGGTGGGCTGATGCTTGTTTATGTCAATGGTAGTGGACGGTATAGTGTAAAACGGTTATTTGCGACTACTAAGGTGCCTTATAGAGACTAGTATCTAGTTTAACCGCTATAAGAAGTCTAATTAAAAATTATAAAGGTGTATTACCAATTGGTAAAAAATCATCAATCACAGTTCATAAATCTTAAATCATAAATCTGTCACGTAAAAACTAGATGGATTTAAAATGTATGAACTGTGATTGATAATTTACTCACAATAATCTCTAATTACCCCTCTAAAATCTACCTTTTTCTAAAAAAATCTAATCCCAATCATTAAAAAACATCCCTACTTTCCTTTAATCGAAGTTCCGCCAAAGCGAATTCTATTCGATCTAAAGCGGCTTTTACAACGACCATCGAAGTTGAAAAACAAAGTCTAATATGTCCTATAGCACCAGGACCAAACCATTTGGCTGCCCCTGGAACAACCGCAACCTTTGCCTTCTTTAATAAATAATCCGCCATAGCTTCTTCTGTTAATCCAAAAGCTTCAATATTTACAAAAAGCACATAAGTTCCTTCTGGTTGAGCGCAATAAACACCATTCATTTTATTTAACCGTTTAACGGCATAATTTCTAATTTTTTCTAAATGCTTTAAAAAACCATCTACCCAATACCAGCATTCCTCATAGGCCACCGTCGCCGCAATTTGTGATAAGGTAGTCACGCCCGCTGCTGTACTAGAAACCCTAGAAGCAGTGACTAATTGTTGGTAGACCTTTTCGCTAGGAGCAGCAATATATCCAATTCTCATACCTGCCAACCCAAAAGTTTTAGAAAAACCATGAATGGTAATAGTTCGCTCTGCTACCCAAGGATGTACATTGGCAATGCTATTAAATTCGGTATCAGAATATATAATATCAGACCAAATTTCATCATTCATAATCCATAATTTATTCTCAACCGCCACTTTTCCGATTACCTCTAACGTGAGTTTTGGATAAGGATCGGTCAAATATGAGTAATCAGAGCGGTTTC
>JAFMDF010000346.1 GCA_017857395.1 Bacteroidota bacterium
GAAGGAAATTCTTTAAAAAATGACCTCATTTTTGAGGGCGTTGAACAGGCTAGGTGTAGGGTATCTGTTGTTTGTCCAATTACGACAGCAAAAGGACAATAAAAACATAGGATTAGCAGAGCTAAACCAAACCATTTGGTTGAACACATAAAATTTATTTTAACAGTCGAGTGATATAGCCGCTTGCTTCATTTATTAACTAGCAAGGCGGCTACTAATAATTATACTATAAAAGGAAAATGTTTGTCGGAATTGCCTATTTAATTCTAGCAATTTAGGTAAATGGTACGGCAACTTGGAAATATTTTGTCTTAAAGTTTCCATTTTTAACGCCCTTTTAACGGATGGGATGAGTACTTCTATTCTCGAAACGATAGATTTAACTAGTGTTAAGTAGGCAAAATTCCTTTAACATAACCTTAATTTGAATCTAGGATGATTTATATCTCGGATATTTTACCGTAGCTTGGGCTTCTAGCCCAAGAAGTATATCATGTGTATTTTTCAACTAAGTTGTATCATGGATGGATTATAACATAGATATTTTTATAACACGGCTGGTTATTCAGAATTTAAAATATTATTTCCCTATTTTTTAACGGATATAAATATGCTCAAATAGTGAGTCACAACTCACAGAGTTGTGACTCACTATTTGAGCTGGCAACAGTAACACAACTCTGTGAATTGTGTCACATCTTCTTCAAAAATACGGGAAGGGCAAATTGATACATCTCCGTAATTCTAAATAATCTACCTTGGAATATTTAAATGGCAAATTTATTATTTTAACCGTACTTAATTATCAAAATTTTCGATGTAAACGTTAGGATCAAAGCCCCATAAAAAAGGTAGTAAAAAATAGACAAAAAGGGTTAATAAGATAATGGATATTAGATTCATCCAAATTCCTGCTTTGACCATATCAGGAATTCTTAAATAACCCGAACCAAAAACGACTGCATTTGGCGGAGTGGCTACAGGTAACATAAAGGCGCAAGAAGCAGCTACCGTAGCAGAAACCATTAAAACAAATGGATGTACATCAATGGTCTTAGCCATTGGATATAAAATAGGTAGCAACATAGCGGTAGTTGCTAGGTTGGAAGTAATCTCCGTTAAAAAGTTGACTGCTGCGATTAGTATAAATATTAATAAAAGTAAGGAAACGCCCTCTAATAAGGTCATTTGAGAACCGATCCATAAGGCTAACCCACTATCCTTAAAACCTGAAGCTAATGCCATACCTCCTCCGAAAAGCAGCAAAATCCCCCAAGGTAATTTGACTGCTTCCGCCCAATTCAATAAGCGTCTTTCTTTATTTTTAGTGGGTAATAAAAAGATAACAATGGCACTTATCATCGCAATAATTGTATCATCAATGGCAGGAATTAAGGGTTTTAACAAATAAGAACGAGTAATCCAGGCAACTGCAGTTAAAGCAAAAACAGCCGCTATCAATTTTTCTTCATAACTGATTTTTCCTAATTCATTTAATTGTTTTTTAATCTCTGTCCGTCCACCGGGGAACGTCTTTTGTTTGAATTTAAAGGCAAAATTGGTTAAATATTTCCAACAGATAAACAATAACACAACCGAAATAGGAAAGCCAAATTTAAACCATTCTGCAAAAGTGATTTCATAACCATAAGTTTCTTCGACCACACCTGCCAAGACCAAATTTGGAGGCGTTCCAATCAAGGTACTCACTCCGCCAATAGAAGCGCTATAGGCAATGGCTAACATTAGCGCTTTACCAAATATTAGGTTTTCATCTTCAACAGTGTCTGGGTTATCTCTGAGTTGGGCAACTATTGCCATTCCAATAGGAAGCATCATCACCGAAGTCGCAGTATTAGAAATCCACATGGACATAAAAGCGGTTGCCACCATAAAACCTAGTATGATATTCACCACATTTGTCCCTATAAAATTGATAATATTCAAGGAAATTCGCTTGTGTAAATTCCATTTTTCTATAGTGATGGCAATAATAAAACCACCTACATAAAGAAAAACATATTTATGTCCGAAGGACGCCGTTGTCTCTGATAATCCAAGCCCACCAGTCAATGGAAATAGAATTATAGGTAGTAAAGCAGTTACCGCTATTGGAATCGCTTCGGTTATCCACCAAATCGCAATCCATAAAGTAGCCGCTAAAATCGCATTCGCTCTTGGATTTAAACCTTCTGGATGGAAAAATAAAAGGGTTAAGACAAAGGCTAATGGGCCAAGAAATAAGCCGAGTGTTTTTGAATTAATGGTCATATTCGTTTTATCAAAAGGAAAAATGTAGATTTTACTTTTTAGTTGTTTTCAACTTTTATAGAGTAGAATACATCATTTCAATACTCTATATCCCTCACTTAAAATTAAAACATCGTAAATAATGCATGTATCAAATACAGGCTGCTCCCAAAACAGCGATTTCAATAATCATTTGATTAGCTTCCGTGAAGGTAATTAACAACAAGTAAATTATCAAAGATGCAAGTATTAATTTATAGCCTAAAGACAAAACAAAAAACGGTCGAGAGAATCACACATCCCTCGACCGATTAAATATTACTAAACTTGGTATAAATTATGAGTTATAAGTGATAAATCTATAGACTATGCACTCAACTCTTTTTATATTTTGCTAACCAAGCGGAGCTTGGCACTACAAATTATGCACCACACATCAAGCAATCCGGATCATCTAAGCTACAAGCTTGTCCATCTGCCATGTCTTCCATACTCGCCGCAATAGCGCCAACATTAGCCGTTGCTTTTGCATTAACTCGCTGGTGTTTCTGGTCTAAAGTAAACTTAATTGGGTCAACTGCTGCCTTACTTCTTAGGTAGTACATACCAGTTTTCAAGCCCTTCTGCCATGCGTAAAAGTGCATAGAAGATAGTTTACCAAAGTTTGGATTTTCTACAAAAAGGTTCATGCTCTGACTTTGACAGATAAAGGCACCTCTATCTGCTGCCATGTCAATAATCACCTTTTGGCTAATTTCGTAAGATGTTTTATATAAATCCTTTAACGCTTGTGGAATTTCTTGAATTTCTTGCACAGAACCATTTGCTGCCATTAATCGTTGCTTCATGGCATCCCCCCAAAGATTTAATCTGATTAAATCTTTTAATAGATGCTTATTCACGATGATATGCTCTCCTGACAAAGTTCTTCGAGTATACATATTAGAAGTATACGGCTCAAAACATTCGTTATTTCCTAAGATTTGAGAAGTAGAAGCGGTTGGCATCGGTGCTAGCAATAAACTATTTCTTACCCCATGCTTTTTAATCTTCTTTTTCAAATCCGCCCAATCCCATCGGTCAGTTGGCGTTACGCCCCACATATCATATTGTAAAATACCCTGACTAACTGGCGATCCTTCGTAAGAAGAATAAGCACCGTCTCTTTTTGCAATGGCATTAGATTCCGTCATCGCCGCAAAATAAATCGTTTCGAATATTTCGAGATTTAATTTACGTGCTTCTTTGCTATCAAAAGGCATACGCATTCTGATAAAAGCATCTGCCAATCCTTGCACCCCAATTCCTACTGGACGGTGACGCATATTAGAATTTTCAGCCTCTATTACTGGATAGTAATTGACATCAATCACTTTATTCAAGTTACGAGTCACTACCCTAGCGACCTCGTATAATTTCTCAAAATCGTATGTCTGATCTTCCTTCACAAATTTCACTAAAGAAATAGAAGCCAAATTACATACTGCTACTTCATCTGGAGCAGTATATTCCATAATCTCTGTACAAAGATTACTTGACCGAATCGTACCTAAATTCTTTTGATTCGATTTTTTGTTCGCAGCATCTTTGTAAAGAATATAAGGCGTACCAGTTTCAATCTGAGAATCTAAGATTTGAAACCATAAGTCTTGTGCCTTCATGGTCTTTCTTGCTTTTCCCTCTTGTTCATATTGGTGATATAAAGCTTCAAATTCCCCACCGTAGCAATCGAATAAACCTTTCGCTTCATTCGGATCAAATAAAGACCATTGTCCATCGTCTTTTACTCGTTGCATGAATAGATCAGGAATCCACATCGCATAGAATAAATCTCTTGCGCGCATTTCTTCCTTACCATGATTCTTCTTTAATTCCAAGAAGTTTTCAATATCTGCGTGCCATGGTTCTAAATAAACCGCAAAAGCACCTTTTCGCTTTCCACCACCTTGATCTACATATCTCGCTGTATCGTTAAAGACCTTTAACATTGGGACGATACCATTAGAAGTACCACCTGTTCCTTTAATGTAACTGCCTTGTGCTCTAACATTATGAATAGACAAACCTATACCTCCTGCAGATTGAGAAATTTTAGCACATCTAGTCAAGGTCTCAAAAATACCTGAGATACTATCATCCGTCATGCTTAATAAGAAGCAAGAAGATAATTGTGGTTTGGGTGTTCCTGCATTAAATAAAGTTGGGGTAGCATGTACAAACCATTTCTCTGACATTAGGTGATAAGTCTCTACTGCTGCCTCAATATCATCGCCGTGAATTCCTACGGCTGCTCTCATCAACATGTGTTGTGGTCGCTCTACCACCTGCTTATTCATTCTTAATAAATAAGACCGCTCTAGAGTCTTAAATCCAAAATAGTCAAAATTATAATCTCTATCGTAAATAATAGCAGAATCTAAAACATCTTTATTTTTCCATACAATTTTGTAGGTCATCTCACTAATCAACCCTGCTTTTTCCTGTGTTTTAGGGTCTACATAATTATAAAGTTGCTTAATCGTTTTAGAAAATGATTTATCTGTTTCTTTATGTAAATTAGAAATGGCGATTCTTGCCGCTAAAATGGCGTTATCTGGATGGTTTGCCGCCATCGTAGCCGCTGTTTCCGCAGCTAGATTATCTAGTTCAACCGTCGTTACCCCATCATATAAACCTTGGATAACCTTTTTTGAAATCTCTATGTAATCAACATACTGGGAGTTGAGTCCATAACATAATTTTTTAATTCTTGCGGTGATTTTGTCAAAGCTTACGTTCTCTGTCTTACCACTCCTTTTAAGGACTTGCATATCAATTTTAAATTTTAAAGTGAAAAAAGTGTTTCAAGTACTATTGGATGGTGATTGGAGATTTGTAACTGGTGATTGGTCGGGCACTTTCGCCAACTAATCACCAGTTTCTATTTCTCTAATCATCAATTTTGTGTAGTTCCTCAATAGTTCTCGAACATGTTGTTTGTCTTAGTTCTGTTTTTCTCTATTTTAGTTATCGATTCCAATTAAAAATCTTCATCTAATGTAAAAACTTGTTTATCTCTGTCAGCCATTACGCCTGATTTTTGATAATCTCCAACTCGTTTCTCAAAGAAGTTGGTTTTTCCTTGCAGGGAAATCAATTCCATCCAAGGAAATGGGTTTTCTGCGTTGTATATTTTATCATTACCTAAAGAAGCCAATAATCTATCGGCAACAAATTCGATGTATTGACACATCATATCGGAATTCATACCAATTAAATTAACAGGTAAAGCATCAGATACAAATTCTTTTTCTATATCCACCGCATCTCGAATCATACCTTCTAAGGTTTCCTTAGCTAGTGGTCGCTCGATGTGATTGTTATATAATAAACAAGCAAAATCACAATGCATCCCTTCGTCTCTAGAAATCAATTCATTGGAAAAAGATAAACCTGGCATCAAGCCACGTTTTTTTAACCAAAAAATAGAACAGAAAGAACCAGAAAAGAAAATACCTTCTACTGCTGCAAAAGCAACAATTCTTTCGGCAAAGGTGCCATTATCAATCCATCTCAAAGCCCAATTTGCTTTCTTCTTCACACAATCCAATGTGTCAATCGCATTGAATAAGTAATCTTTCTCTTTATTATCTTTGATATAGGTATCAATTAATAAAGAGTAAGTTTCAGAGTGAATGTTTTCCATCATTATTTGGAAACCATAGAAAAATTTAGCCTCCGTATATTGTACTTCGCTTACGAAGTTTTCTGCTAAATTTTCATTCACTATTCCATCACTCGCTGCAAAGAAAGCCAAGACATGCTTAACGAAATGACGTTCGTTATCACTCAATTTGGTATCCCAATCTACTAAATCAGCAGAAAGGTCAATTTCCTCTGCGGTCCAAAAACTAGCTTCACATTTTTTGTAGAATTGCCAAATATCATCATGTACAATCGGAAAAAGCACAAACCGATTTGGATTCTCTTTTAAAATAGGCTCAACAAAAGCACTCATATTCAAAATTTCGTTTACATAGTTGTAGAAATTCTAAGAAGTCAGATGTTATTTTAGACTGGGTAAAAGTATCGGAAGCTAGATTTAAGCTCAAAGCTAATCTGGCTTCTGACAGACCCGATTCATCGGGACGGTCTGACATTTGATTTCTATATTACTTTCTACAACAATTTGTTTATTAAAAAAAGATTGATGTGAAAAATAAAAATTTATTAATCCTTTTCAATCAGTCACATAATTAATTAGTGGTGGCTATACTGCACCAAATATGTGTCCTGTTTGTTTATTTTAGTTGTAATCGAATATTTCTTTCTTGTAGGTCTCCCTTTGTCCGTGAAAGAATTGGGTAGGATGGATACGCTTATTCGGCGTTTTCATCATAGTGACATAAAATTAATAACAAATACGGGTTTTTAAAACCAAAGTTTTCCACACATTGTTAATAACTTATTTAAATCATTGATTATCAATCCTAAATGATTTTAATTAAGTTTTCCACAATGTGGATAACTTAATGTGGAGAATCTTTCAACTTATTAACAAATTAGTGAATATTTGTAAAAAAACTAATACAAACTTTACATTAAATTAACTTTTTAGTACGGAAAAACCAAGCTAAGACCATGGAAATCAAGATACTAACGCCGATAATGGCAAAAAATGGCCAAGTCGAACCTGATTCCGATTCAAAAGGAACATTCACATTCATTCCATAGAAGCTTGCGACTAAGGTAGGTACCATTAAAATAATCGTCACTAAAGTCAGTCTTTGAATAACTACATTCAAATTGTTTGAAATGATGGACGCATAAGCATCCATTGTACTACGAAGGATATTCGTATAAACATTCGACATTTCTAATGCCTGACTATTGTCAATAATAATGTCTTCAAACAAATCCACTTTATCCTCATCTGGGCGGATATGCAGAAAATCGGTCCGTTTCATTTTGAGTTTCAATAAGTCATTTGCACTCAAGGTATTTACAAAATAGACGAGGCTTTTTTCTATACTTAATAACTGACGGAGTTTACTACTTTCTAAAGAATCACTTAATTCTTTTTCAATTAAATTTCGTTTTAAATTTAAGCTTTTCAGACAGCTCAAAAAACGATATACATTTTGTTCAAAAATTTGCAAAACAAATTGCTGCTCGTCGGAAGGATCAAAATTTTTAATTCGATTTTCGAGAAATAAATCCAAGACAGGATTTTCAAAAGCAGAAATGGTAATAATATGTTCTAAAGTCAGGATAATCCCAATCGGTACGGTGACATAAATAGATTCATCTTCTCGTACCTTATTATTAAGGATTGGTGTATTCAACACAATCAAGCGCAAATCATCTTCTCGTTCATATCTAGAACGCTCATCGACATCCAACGAATCCGTTAAAAAATCTAAAGGAACTTCATATCTCTCTGAAACTTCTCTTAATTCTTCGTGACTAAACGGTGGGGTAATATTTATCCAGCAAGACACCTCTGGCTCTTCTAATACTTTTATTTGACCATTATATTTTGTTAAGTACTGAATCAATGGGTTGCTTTTTAATTACTAAATTTGATGCTTACTTGACCGCTTTTTTTATGCGTGCAAACTTACGGGTTTTGTGTTGGAGGGACAAATGAAAAAGGTAGGATTGTCTATTAGAAGAGATTTAGTTTTAAGGAAGTCTTGAACAAACCTCAAGTAATTAACTCATAAGAACGCCTCATCCAATCAATTAATTGAGTATCAATATCTTCTATAGCATCAATCGGCACGACATGCACCACTCTATTTTTTGACATCTGTCGATATTTGACAACAGGCAGCAAATCTTCCAATTCATTTAAATAAAAACTGATTTCCAAATGGTCTTTTTTGCGTTTAATAGAGACAAAAGTACTTTTGGTTTTTAAACGAATGACGTCATAAGGGATTGATTCTATGCGATAATCGCCAAAGGTGTTGGCTATTTCTAGAATGCGTTCATAGAGTTTTTCTAAAATGGACAGGCCGTTTTTAAAAATGAGGGCTACATCAACTAGTTGGCAAGTATGGTGTTGGTTGGTATTTTTGAATTTTCAGGTGCAGTTTGGGCAAGTCCACATGATAAACAAATAGCATTTTTAAGAAAATCCTTTTTATTATTTAAAAATCTCTTTCAAATCTATTTCTATATCTAATAGTTCATCTTTCAAAATATCTTTCCAAGTAAAGACTTGATAATTTTGTGGTTTATCAAAAATGTAAATCGAACGTAAATCGGAAAGTACTAACCAGTAGGATTTTACACCTACAGCAAAATACTCAACTGATTTTTGAACCAATTCAGAAAGATTTTGCTTTGGAGATAGAATTTCTATTACACCATAAGGTACACTATTCAATTTGATTGAATCAGCCCCTGCTTCAAAAGGAATATTCACATCACAAATAGCAATATCAGGAACTCTGCCTTTATCAATTACATCTATATTAATTTCTGGTAAAATCCTATATTTTTTTCTGTAAGCTAATTTTAAAGCAAATACTAGATTCCCTTGTACAATTGAATGGTTAACACTTGGCATCGGTTTTTCTCTTTCTGTTTCGTAATTTGATTTTTCTGCAATTACTGCTTCCATAATTAAAATTTATTTTACCAAATTTACAAAGAATAATGATTAAAACAAAAAAGCCACTTGTTACAGTACGCAACAAATGGCTTTTTATATTTTTTTAAATTATCAGATACTTTGAAAGTATCTAATAATGTCTAGTAAGCTTTCGCAAATAAAACCCGGTATTTAGAAGGCGCACCCGTCAACACACATTTCCCATCCTCCATCACCGCATCATTAGGAATACACCGAATCGTTGCTTTGGTCAATTCTTTAATCTTCTTTTCTGTCTCTTCTGTACCATCCCAATGCGCAGAAACAAAGCCGCCTTTATTTTCAATCACCTCTTTGAAAGTCTCAAAATCATCCACAGAAGTTGTATGTTCT
>JAFMDF010000347.1 GCA_017857395.1 Bacteroidota bacterium
TTTTTAAAGGAATTTCTACAGAAAACTCAAAGTTGCCTTTTGTGTTGGTGGCGTATAGAGTCTTCTTTTTCTTGTTTAGTTTTTGTCCTAACACTTAATTATGTTATCTCCTCTACTCCCTCATCAGATTTTACGCTTATTCCTATAACTAAATCAATTAAATCATGCCCAGATTATTTGCAGGTGGATTGCCAAGCGACCTAAAAATAGAAACACTAGAAAAATTATTTACTCCTTTCGGAAAAGTAATTCAGGTTGATATAAAGAGGATCAACGGAGCTTGTATAGGTTTTGGTTTTGTAGAAATGGAAGAAGCCGCCGCCGCAGAGCAAGCTGTTTGGGCATTAGATGACACTTTCTTAGAGGAACAGACCAAATTAATGGTACATATCATTGCCGAGCCTCCGCCCATTTTAGATTTTTCTCCTACTTCCTAACCTATCACTCCTTTAGGCAGAGGTCATTGCTATTGCTATTGCTATTGCCATTTAAAAAGTCCCTATTAACACCAATTACTTAACTAATCCTAGCCGTTTTTACCTTATTTAATCATTTTACATACCCATTTTTATCAATTTTTAGCCCACAATTCAACTTCAATAAACCACTCTAACAAACTAATAATCAATTTATTAGAACAAAATAACTCTTTTGCAAATGTAATTTTATCGCCCACAATGTCCTGAATTTTTCCTAAAAAAAAGAAAACCTTATATTTATATTTGACCTGATTATACAACGCTATTTTTTGACCATACAATAAAATCATCAACCTACCATTTTGAAACAATAAAACTAGTCTTGAGAATCTACACACAACAATTTAAAAAATCATCTTTACGGGAGGGCTAAGGGAATTTTGTTCCCATTCATAAGGTGATGATAGTTTTTGGGCAAGATAGTTATTGGTCTACTTTAATGATAGGCTAATAATAAACACCCCTTACTGAGTTGATGGGACTCAAACGGGGTTTTACACCAATATAACAACGAACATACTTAAATTTTACTTTTCTGTAAGTAATAGATGATTCTCTTTTTTGTGGAAAGTTGGTTTGCCGAAGCATTTAAATTTTCGAAAAACTAAATCTTTAGGTTTAAGTTTAGTCCAAGGATTGGTCCAACAATTGGATGGAACGATGCGCCTTTCTGGAGTGGAAGGAACGGAATTTGAGTTGGTGTTTTAGCGGTTAATAGATATACCAGATTTTTAAAATCTGGCATATCTTACGTTTCGAATAAGGTCTAGTGGTTATTCGCATTAACAGCACATCTTGAGCCATCACTCCAATGATGGGAGCTCAAAAAACTTCGAATATCGGATTCAGTTATATTCCAAAATTCACCTACTAAAGTAACCCTTCTTCTGCTGGTTCTCTTACACTTCATTCGACTATAAAAACCACCACTTTGCCAGTTTTCCATAAAAGCATCTACGATTTCCTCTCTTGAAATTTCTTCATTAATACCTAATAGGTTAATTCGTGTTAAGTCTGCCATTTTTTTATATTTTAGTGGTTAATTAAAAATAGGGATGAAAAATTGATTAACCGTCCATTCCCTTACTTGACACCATCAAAGTTACCATTCGGTTTTCTTCTTTTTTCCTACAATTTTTTGGCTTTGTGGGCTAAAAAACGGTCTTTTATTTTTTGAAAATAAAATTAAAGCATTGATTGTCAGATGATTAGTATTATTTTTTAAAATTTAAATGTGGGAGAAAAAAGAGGAAATGATAGTTAAGTAGTCGGACAATTTTGAATGATGAATTTTGAATTTTAAATGGGCTGTAAATCAACGATTTAGCTCAAAGTTATTCATCGAATAAATATGTCCGACTACTTAATTCTACTTTGGCACTTTAGATTTTTGCCCTGCATCACGGTGGCGGTTGCCTGTTAAAAACTGCGGAGCGGTTGTTTTTAACTTGATTTTTTGTTTCTTTTTTATCTAAGAAAAAAGAAAAATGTCTCTCTTTCTTAGAGTGCCAAAGTAGAATTAAGCACCCAATCAAAATTAATCGACACATTTTATGAGGGACTCTTTTTCAGTTAAAAATCCGCTTGCCGATTTCCTACCTTTTCATTCCGTCCCAACTTTTCCCGTATTCGTCCCAACTTAATAGCTCAGACAGGCTGATTACCCTAAATTTGAACCAAGAAACAACGCTATAATGAGAGCTTGCTGGAAATTTATCCTTTGGGCTAAAAAAGTGTCTTTTTCGTCCTATAGCATCAGCAACCCACCCGTTTCACGGTTCAGGAGCTTACACTCCTTCATGCAAGCGGTTCACAAACGATGTTTGCTCATATCAAATTTATTAGCAATAGCTACGGCTATTACAAAGAAATTTGACTTCATCAGACCAAAAAATACATCTTTTTTATCTCCAAAAACAAACTCCCAACAAGCTCTAACAATATTTTTTTTCACTAATAAGGCAAACTTATCTAATAATTGCTTGCTATAAACAACGCAAGCAACCTGACCGAGTTATGCCTATCCTAAAACTAATCTATCATGAAAAAGTATTACCAAAATTCCCCACTTAATTTTGTTATCATTGTTGATATAGGAGAGTTTTAATTTAACTGGAGTGTGTAAAGAATTGGGGGAAACATAATATATTTTCTTGATTTTACTAGCCTATTTATAGAGAGAATCTCAAGGTGTTTTTAATTCAAAGCACTTATTTTAAGAGAAATAATAAGCAATCAAAATTGGTTAAATACTATTTTCCCTAATTCTTTACACACTCCTTTCAATTTGAAAGCTACTACAAAAAAGTGTCGGACACTATACCGTAAAATATTCAATAAGGAACATTTTATAATTTAAACCTATCCAACACCTATGTTAGGGAGCAGGCAATAAATAAGGTACCAGAAGATGTGGCTTTAGTTTGTTCTTATTCAAGGCGCTAAAAACGGAGTTATGCCTTTGCATAATGAGTATTTTAGTAACGCAGAAGAAGGGCAAAATAAAGTTGCAGAACTGGTAGGTTATATTTTGCCTGTTTCCTTAAGTGTTGGTCATCTTCAATAAGACCATTAAACGCTTCAATAGCGATTATCGCCTCCTCACCATCATTTTCCATCCTTACCTCTTTAAAACCAGTTTCCAGTTATATTAGAAACGGGATAAACTTGTGAATTTGCTAGTATTTCGTCACCGCCAAATTTATTGGGGCTTTAAATTATTCGTTGATTTTGCTAACTCAGAATCCTGAAGGGATTCAATGTGAATAACCCCGAATGAAATTCGGGAGCATTTAGTTATAATCGCCCCAATCCTGAAGGGATTGAACTTGAATCAGGACACTCTTAAGCATAAAATAGTTATTATTCACGTTCAACCCTTTCAGGGTTGGGAGCCACTTTTGCGCATTTTTCCACGGATTTCATCCGTGGTTATTCCTATTCAATCCTTTTAGGATTTGTCTTCAATCGATAATTTACAGTTCCAATTTACTTGGCTGGTTCAATGTTTACTTAGAATCAGCCAAATGAATGGTATGCGACATAATGTTGTAGCCGTATAAATCGACAAAAAGTTGTAGTCCTTTTCTGAAATAGCTAAACCCCAAAGGGGTGATATACATTAGCCTAGGGCAAAAGCCCTAGGGATAGATGATACGGTAATTCCCCCCAAACCCCAAAGGGGTGACATAAAATAAAGGTTATGTCGCTCTTTCAGAGCTTTTTGATATTGGGCGGTTAACTTATTTCCTAGGGTTTGCACCCTAGGCTAATGTATGTCGCCCTCTTAGGGCTAAATTAGAACGGCCATAACTTTATGTCGATTGAGGTAGCTACAACATTATGTCGCATACCATGAATTTGGCGATTACGTTTGAACATGGCAACACGGCAACAAACTGTCAATTATTTAGGAATTAAACCACTAGCTACTATGCCAAACCCTCCACTTTCTCTAATAACCATTGTTTACCAATGATATTAGCAGATTCGTTTAATTGAGGCAATAATTGGTATTGGATTTGAGTAACCGTTTTTTGATGCATCAAGCAATTGGTCAACTTATAAATGACGCTAAGATAATTGAAATAAGGTGTTTTTTTGAGGGGAGTAAATTTTGTAGTTCTACGAAGATATGCTTCAAAAGTCTTAATTTTAGCAAATAATAACTTGTGGTAGCTATAATCTATTAGGAAAAGTTCAAAAATAACCCGAATCTCCAAATTTTTTAAAGTTAAGTTATAAGCTTTGGGCAAGCTACAGTTGGTCAATAGGGCAAGACTTTGTTCAAATTCTTTTTGAAAATAATGCCATTTAGCTAAATTAAAGGAAAGCACCCCTGCTGCATTTTCGGTATCTAACCATTTTTGGTAGTTCTGAATAAACTGCCAAGCCCAATCAAATTCTTTGGCAAGGCAAGCATAAGTAATAATGTTGGTGAAGTGAGGCGTATCGAAGCTTCCTTCCTTCATCACCAGTTGCTGGTCTAAACCTTTTTTATACCATCGAAAAATGATTGAATTAAATTTTTTGGGGTTTTTATTGGCTTGCCCCATTAAAAAATTTAGGGCATTAAAAAAAAGCGTTTGCTGGTCAGCAGCTCTAAGTTGGTGTAATTGATTAAAAAATAACAATTCATACGCTTCTATGTCAATACTATCAGGTTTAACTAATAACTGATAGGATTGATATTGCAATTGTAGGAGCGGGTTAGTTTCCAGTAGGGCTTCCACATTTTCCGATTTTAGCAGGTCTAAAAAACGAAGCGAACAAGGTTTGTTTAAAATATTCTGGAGCGATTTTGAAGCAATGCCTTGTTGGATTTTGGTAAACATAAAATATTGGTCCATACTATTGGTCGCAGTCTCAAAAGTCTTATCTCTTAAATCATATTTCTCTTTTAATGGATGGAAATATAACCCTTCAAGGAGTTGGGCTTTTTGCAGATAATAAGCTTTGTCTCTATAGGGTAAGGCTTCTAAATCGGCTAACAGGCCTTTAGTGCCTTTTTCAAAAAAATCAAATATATTGCGCTGCCCATAAATATGCACCAATTGTTTCTCCCGTTCTAGTTTATTATTTTCTTGCGCTAATAGGAGGAAATAGGATTCTGTGAGGCGGGTAAATTCTCGAAAGAGGTTGCGGAGTTTCCAATTATCAAATTTTTCTGTTGTCCAGATTTTTTTAAAAACAACTTCCTTTTGCAATTTTGGCGAATCAAAATCGGGATAATGCTTCCGCAAAAAATCATAAAACTTTAGGTGGTCTGCATTATTGGTATAAATAGGCGACTGACAGAGTTTTCGCAGCCTACGAAATTCGGTTGGAGAGAGTGCCTTTAATAAATTCAATAGTTTTTTGCCTATCAAGCTATTAATTTTTGGTCATTTTTTAACCACTATTTTTGGCTTAAAAATGAAGGTAACTAGCTGTAAGAGAGTGTTTTATAAAAATAATAGCCTGCCAGAAATGTCTATTTACTACCCACAAAGTATTAAAATTATAGGAAAAAAATAGAAAAGCTTATATTAATTTAGCCGATGTTAAAAATAAAGGGGCTTTTTATAAAAATGAATACAGACTTTGAACTTTGATTGGTTATATGGTAACAAACTTTAAAGTAGATCATTTTTTATAGATAATCTTTTAAAAAAAAATGAAAATGACCTGTTTATCAAAAGATTTTTATACCATCATCAAAATAGCAGGTATAAAAGTCTTTAAAATAAACTGGTTGATAAAAAATGGAGAAAGGGATACGGATATTTGGCACCATAAAAATGCCTTGATAGCCACTTGTACAGAAATTGGAATAGTAGCGGCAAAAGCGAGTAAAGCTACTGGCAAGCGCTGTATCATTGATATTGCTGAACCCGCATTAAATATTATCTTTCTCCAAAACGCTGATGCGCATCAAAAGCTAATTGCTCATGACCCTGAGGGTTGCTATTTAGTATTTTGCATTGGTGAAAAGAACTATGGATATAGGGATTATATTCATACTTGGCCGAATCATGAACATCGGCAATATTTGGCAGATGCCATTCGGTGTATA
This sequence comes from Bacteroidota bacterium, assembly GCA_017857395.1. Classification (GTDB taxonomy): domain Bacteria; phylum Bacteroidota; class Bacteroidia; order Chitinophagales; family Saprospiraceae; genus JAFMDF01. Next base: position 6,034 of record JAFMDF010000347.1, read on the forward strand.
AATGACCCGACTGCACCTGAGCCAGATGCGTGGTTAAGGGCAAAAGGAGCAGCAAAAAGAATAAAGTAAATCAATTTTTTAAAATAATTTTTAACAAGTCTAATGGAATTGCAATCAAAATATTGGACAATAAAAGGGACTTTCTGTACCCATTTTAAGCTAACTATTTTTTGACTGCTTTTCACAAAACACATTTAATATGTCAATGAAAATTTTTGTAGGCAATTTGCCGCCTTCAGCTACTGACGACGAAGTCTTGGATTTGTTTTTAGAATACGGAGAGGTGGAAGAAGTAAATTTAATAATGGACGGAGTAACGGGAAAATCAAGATGTTTTGGTTTTGTAACAATGGAGGACGGCGGTGAGGAGGCAGTCGAAGAATTACATCAATCAGATTTTGACGGCAGAATGATTAATGTTCGCAGATGGGCATCAAGACATGACAGAGGAGATGGACATGACAGATACAGAAGGCATTAATCACCTCCATTTACAAGTGCTTTTATTGAAAGCAATTCATCTTTTTTAATTTTAATCTTTTTGTTGGTGTTGAAAACCTTGATTTTAGAGCAAAACTTTATACGCTCCAAACAGATTTTTAATACCCAATTAAAACAATTTAAACCATGGCAGTTACTTTAGAAGAAAGAAAAAAAGCTTTTGCAGCTATTGATAAAGACGGTAGTGGTATTATCAGTTTCAATGAATGGTACAATCACTTTAAAGACTTACCTACCGCAGGTGAGATGACGGAAGATGAACTTTTTAGTATGTTTTGCGCTTATGACAAAACTCGGTCTAAGGTAGGAATTGACTTAGAGGAATACATCGAATTGATGAAGGATGTTTATGACCCGCATCCTAAGGCATAAAAATGGGGGCTTTGTATTTAGGGAAGTGGAAGGGCGGATTATTGTGAAGCAGGCAGTAGTTGGTTAGTCAATTTTTAAATAAAACTTATTTCATCATTACTTAAAATAGATAATTATGACCAAAGCAGAAAGAAAAAAAGCTTTTGCACTTATAGATAAAAACAATAATGGCACGATTGAATTTAAAGAATGGTACAAACATTTTGATGCCTTAATTCGGAAAAAGAATGCCACCATGACCGCCGAAAAATTGCTGGGTTTATATAAGGCTTATGACAAAGATGGCTCTAGTAAAGGCATTGACTTTGAAGAATACAACTCCTTTATGGATGATGTTTTTGGAACTGCTGTTGAGGGGATTGTGGCGGAATAAAATTTTATTTTTAGGAGTCAGGGGTGAGGAGTCAGGAGTCAGTAAGAAAAGCACTTGAAATTTTAAGCTAATTCTGAGTTGGTAATTATCTCTTTCTAAAAGAAGAATTGCCATCATTTTTAGCCCTAAACCTCTGACACCTGACACTTCAGGCTGACCGAAAATACTCGTAGTCGCCCAATTCATTGGGCTGACTAAAATTTAAAATACTGATAATCAATATTTTACCAGCCTGCCTAATAAATTAGGCGACTACTTTTTTCATTGACGGTCAGCCTGACCTGACACCTGACACCTGAATAATTACAAAATCTATTATTTAATCAAATGGTTGCTATAAAGGAATAGCCATTCCTAAAAGCGACCAATAAAAATTTTTATTATGAGCGTTAAATTATATGTGGAAATTTAGCTTATGATGCATCAGAAGAAGATATCCAAGAAAAATTTGAAGAATTTGGATATGTAGAGGATGTACATCGTGCGCCATGTCGGTGCATATAACGTTACTGCGTATGCAGTAGTACTCTAGCAAAATGAGACGAGTCTTAACCTAAAGAGGTAAGTTTAAATACTCGATTCGTTCTTTGAGGTACTTAAAACAACCAGCTTATGGACTATTGGAAACAATAGCCGGAGTGTAGCATGCTGGTTAAAGTGGTAGTGCGGGTCCAAAGCAAATTAACCCAAGATTCTACTGCAAGTTATTGATTATCCATGGTGAAGATTAATATTCTGAAACCAGGGTCAACCCACGTCTCGTCCTGACGAATTTCGGTAAGTTGCTGTAACCGATTTGACAACGTATAGAAGTTCATTTGTTGTAGGTTCTTCTAAGCTAGTGCGTTGTTGGGGCTGTACATGTGTACTGAAAGACCTAACTGGACACCTAAAGATAATCGAACGTTATGTGTAAAAACATGGGATTGCCTAAGTCCTGTAATGGGATAACCCCGATGGTAACTAGGGGTCTTAGGGTAACGGAGTCTCCGTAGTACTCAACGTGTTCTTTGTAATGAGGAATGCACGGACGGACTGTAATATGTGCCGTTGATTTTGATAAAAGTATCAAAATAGGGGAAGGGAACAGTATTATTAATTCTAACTAAATATGATTGACTTATGGCGTATGCTATTAACAAAGTTAAGATGAAGTTAGACGGATTAGCGTTACGTAATCGAAATGCTAATTACGTTAACAAAGACTTGTATAGAATGCTATACGAGGAAGAAATGTTTGTCATGGCTTATGAGACTATTAGAGTCAACAAAGGTATCACCACCAAAGGGGTCAGTAATACTAGTGTTGATGGAATTTCTATGGAAAAGATAAGAAAAATCATTGCCAGTTTACGCAATGGTTCTTTCAAACCTAGACCATGTAGAAGGTCTTACATTCTTAAACCTAATGGGAAAAAACGACCATTAGGTCTTCCCGATTTCGAGGAGAAACTAGTACAACAATGTGTTACTAGAATTTTAGGATGTATCTATGATAGTCCCTACAAATCAACATTTATTGATAAATCACATGGTTTCCGAAAAGACCGTAGTTGTCATACTGCTTTAATGCAAATGAAATACAGTTTCAGAGGAGTAAACTATGTGATAAAAGCCGATGTTAAAGGATTTTTTGACAATGTTGACCATCACGTACTCATTAACATCCTTCGCAGAAGGATTAATGATGAACGGTTTATCCAGTTAATCTGGAAATTCTTAAGAGCAGGTATTATGGTCAGAGTAAAGGAACAAAAACAAAGTAACTATGTCTATCAAAAGACATTTACTGGAACTCCTCAAGGAGGTATTATTACGCCACCAACACAAAAGGCAACTTTGAGTTTTCTGTAGAAATTCCTTTAAA